>NZ_ALPT02000051.1 GCF_000292245.2 Alkalihalobacillus alcalophilus ATCC 27647 = CGMCC 1.3604
AAAAGTCGTGAGGTTGAAGGACGTATTCTGAGCGCTACAGTCAGACGAAATCCAAGCGGAAAGTTCTTTGTATCCATTGTAGTCAAAACAGACGTACAGCCCTTGAAGAAAACGGAATCATCTATCGGTATAGATTTAGGCATCAAGGATTTTGCGGTTTTTTCGGATGGTCACAAGATGGACAATCATACGTTCACAGCCAAAATGGAAAAGAAATTAAGACGTGAGCAACGAAAACTTTCAAGACGTGCGTTAAATGCTAAAAACAAGGGTATGAACCTTCTTGATGCCAAAAACTATCAGAAACAAAAACGTAGAGTTGCTAGATTACACGAAAGAGTAATGAACCAACGTGACGATTTCCTTCACAAACTAAGTACAGACCTCATCAAAAACCACGATATTGTCTGTATCGAAGATTTGAACACCAAAGGAATGTTACGTAATCATAAATTAGCTAAATCGATCTCGGATGTATCCTGGTCTGCCTTTGTATCGAAATGAGAATACAAAGCGAAATGGTACGGGAAAACCATCGTGAAAATAAGCAGGTGGTATCCATCTAGTCAAATCTGTTCCGAATGTGGACATCAAGACGGCAAGAAATCTCTTGAAATAAGGGATTGGACGTGTCCTATTTGCGATAAACATCACGATCGAGATATCAATGCCAGCCAAAATATTCTAGCTGAAGGGGTAAGAACCTTCCACACGGCTTAAAACAACATTCAGAACCGTAGGAATCGACGGGGATAGCTTGGTCCATAAGAGAAACCTCTGTTGGCAAAGAAATCGGCTGGCAAGTACGCTCTGTTCCCAAGAATCTCCCACTTCAAGCGTTAGCTAAGTGGCGAGTAGTTCAAATCTCCACGTTTTTTTCACATTTATACTATATGTTAGTTTGAGATAATAATAAAAGGAGCTAGATAGCGTAATGAAGGGTAGAAAAAATATATTAATTATTGATGATGAATGGACAATGCGTAATTTGTTAAAAATTTACCTTTCAGATAATGAATTTAACATATTTGAAGCATCCAACGGTGTAGAAGCATTAGAGCAAATCAAATTACTATCCGATCGATGTGACCTCGTTATATTAGATTTAATGATGCCGATCATGGACGGGTTTGAATTCTGTCAAAAAATAAGAATGACTTCTGCTATCCCTATTCTGATGTTATCTGCAAGAAAAGATTTACATGATAAGGTGATGGGGTTAAATCTAGGGGCTGATGATTATTTAGTCAAGCCATTTGAGCCTGAAGAATTAGTAGCAAGAGTACAAGCACTTTTAAGGAGAGTATCTTATCAAGATAAAAGTGAGGACAATGGAGATTTGATCTTAACAAATGGATTACAGATTATATTTAATAAACGACAAGTTTTTTATAAAAATAATCAAATCACTTTAACGGCAAAAGAGTTTGATTTGTTGTATAAGCTTGCTTCAGCACCAGGTCGAGTCTATTCTAGGGAAGATTTACTTCAATTAATTTGGGATGACGAATATATAGGTGCTACACGAACAGTAGATTCCCATATCAAAAATATTCGCTCTAAGCTAGAATTAGCAGGTATTTTAGAAGAGGTCATTACTACTGTTTGGGGAATAGGTTATAAATTTAATTAAAGAAGTGATATCTATGAATCGAATTAACTTAAAACTTAGTGCAACAATGATTATATTACTCGTGGCAATCTTATTTCCTCTAGGCTTTGTTATTAATCAAATTTTTTATCAATTTAATTTACAGCAAGCTCAGGATGAGTCTCTTTATCTAGCCAAACAATATGCATCTTTAATTAGTGATAGCAGTGTTGAAAGTCGAATAGAAGTTGTAGAAGTTTCAGCAAAATTAGCCAACCAAAAGTTAATTGTTATGATGGAGGATAGAGAGATTTTGGCTAATGCAAATATTGCGTTAGATAATGAAAGCATCCTGTATTTGTCTAATTTACTTGAAAATGAACACCACTCATACTTAACGAATTCTTTTCAAACACCAGATGGATTGACGTATTTAGCGACAGCATCACCCATTTTATTTAATAATGTAAGTGGACATGTGATTATGTTTTCTTCGCTTGAAAGCATTCTACAATCTATGGAAACTGTACAGTGGTTATTAATGATTGCCATTATTGGCTCAATCCTTTTAGGTGTTGGGTTCGCCATCTTCTTTTCAACAAAACTTTCACAACCACTAGTGAGCATGGAAAAAGCCGCTCGACAAATGGCTAAAGGCGACCTTGCTATTAGAGTTCGAGAAGAATCAAACGATGAAATAGGCTCGTTAGCTGGTGCCATTAATGACCTAGCTGCTGAATTAGAAAAAGTTAATAGCCAAAGAAAAGAATTTATAGCCAATATTACACATGACTTACAAACACCGATTACTTATTTAAAGGGGTACACAAAAGCTCTAAAACAAAAACTTTGGAAATCTGAGTTAGAACAACAACAATATTTTGAAATTATTGAAGAAGAAGCTAATCGTTTGTCTTCATTAGTCAATGATTTATTTGATTTAACGAAAATGGATGAAGGGAGGCTTACCCTTCATAAAGAGCAAATTAATGTAGATGAATTTCTCCATTTTGTCGTAAAGAAACCATCTTTGCATGCGTTAGAACGCAACACCTCTATACAAATTAATAACCATACAAAGCAAAACATATATGTGTACGCTGATCCATTACGTTTAGAGCAAGTATTTATTAATCTATTAGAAAACGCTGTAAGGTATACAAAAGATGGCGTCATTACTTTATCGGTTCATGCTGATGAAGAAGTAGTCCTTATTGAAATTACAGACACAGGTGTAGGTATGCAAAAAGATGAGTTACCTTTTATTTTTGATCGATTTTACCGAGTAGAGAAATCTCGCAATCGGGAATATGGTGGTTCTGGTTTAGGATTACCTATTGTAAAACAATTAATTGATTTACATGATGGTGAAATAATTGTTACAAGTGAGCTTGGTAAGGGAACAACAGTCTCTATTACATTACCACGGCAAAACAAAGAACTGGAGACTTTTCATGATGAATAAAAAAGAACTGACCATTGTTATAGTATTTATAGTAGCAGGATTGGGGTGTTTAACTTTTCCAGCTGTATGGCTCTTTCCGGACTTTCATAGGCAAGTCAGTTTTATGTTTTTCACTATTTGTGTCTATGCACTCGTACCACTTATTATTGGTTTTAGTTTCTTTTTCTATTTTCGTTTACGTCGTAAAAGAAGTAGTGATTCATTAAAATAAAATGATGAAACTGTACCTGAGAAATTACTTCACAGGTACATTTTTTTGTTTTAGGAGCTCTTCTAAAGTAATGGTGCTCGTAAATATAGAAATTTATTTGTGTATGAATTTTTATTCCTCCATATTTTTTACACATTCTTTGCTTACAATGAAATTGAATAGGTTATAAGAAGTTGGAGGTATGAATGAAAAGGAAAAAAAGATTAGTTATTCGGACCATTGCTCTTTTAATTATTGCCATAGCGGTTGGATATATGCTTTATACGAGTACGAACTCAAACAAAGCTTCAACCGTTAGAGTCGGTGACCAAGCCCCTAATTTTATTCTGTCAGACTTGGATGGAAATGAAGTTGAATTAGCCGACTATCGAGGTGTGGGAGTATTTCTCAATTTTTGGGGTACATATTGTCCACCGTGTGAACGTGAAATGCCGTATATGCAAAATCAGTATGAGGTTTACAAAAGTCAGGGTGTTGAAATATTAGCAGTAAATGTTCGGGAAGGAGAATTACCAGTGAGAAGATTTGTAGAGCGGTATGGTTTAACTTTTCCAATCCCTATGGACCCGAATGCCGATGTAGTCAGAAAATACGGCGTTCTTCCATTACCGACAACCTTTCTCATTAATGCAGAGGGAACGGTGACCCAAGTCATTACAGGGCTAATGTCAGAGAGTGATATTCAAGAATATATGGAAAGCATCAAACCTTAGGAGTGAATGATTATGCAGCGTTTATCCTGTTCATGTGGCCATACCAATCCAAAAGGAACTGAACTTTGCGGAGGGTGTGGTAAGCCTATTTTAGAACAGGCAAACAATGAAAAAACATTAAATATGCGATACGAAGGGGCAGCAAGACGCTCTCAAACCTACCATAAATCCGTCGTGGATCGAATATGGAATTTCTTTTCATCCGTAAAAGTAGGGGTTTGGATCATTGTGATTTTATTGATTGCCTCTTCAATAGGAACCATTTTTCCTCAACAAATGTATATTCCTACAAACATTAATATTGGTCAGTATTACGAAAATGAATTTGGATTTTTAGGGAAGCTTTATTATGATTTAGGGTTTCATAATCTTTACAAGTCATGGTGGTATTTATTGCTACTAGCTGCTTTAACTGTTTCATTAATTATTGCGAGTGTAGATCGTTTTTTTCCACTGTATCGTTCTTTGAAGAATCAACGTGTTAAGAAGCATGTTAGCTTTATGAAGAAACAACGACTTGTGAGTGAAACGAGCAATATAGAGTTTAATTCTGTCAAAAACGCGATAGTGGAACAACTAGAGAACAAGAAGTATAAGGTGACTACGGATGGAGACGCATTACTTGCAGAAAAAGGACGTTTCTCAAGGTGGGGACCGTACGTGAATCATATTGGCTTAATTGTTTTCTTATTAGGAGGAATGCTGCGATTTTCACCAGAGTTGTTTGTAGACGAATTTATGTGGATTAGGGATGGGGAAACGAGACCAATCCCAGGAACAAATGATGAGTACTATTTAGAAAGCGATCAATTTTTACTGGAGTTATACGATGAGGATGATGAAATATTTCAAAATGCAATCCAAAGAGCGGGAGGAACTGTTGTTAAAACATATCAAACTTCTGTAACGTTGTACCAGAATCAAAATCATGATCAATTAGGGGGAACTCCGAATCTTGAAGAGTTAAAGTCCTACGATATTCGTGTAAATGAACCATTGAAGTTTGATAGCTTTGCCCTATATCAACTGAATTATCGATTAAATGAATTTAAGGCCATGGATTTTAAATTGATCAACGAAGAAACGGAAGAAGAAATAGGCCAAATTCGAGTCGATTTATTTAATCCTGATATGGTTTATGAACTAGGTGAGTATACGATTACATTGAATGATTTTTTCCCTGATTTTTATATAAATAGTGAAGGGAATCCAAGCACGCAAACTAGCTTACCTAATAATCCAGCCTTCATTTTTGAGGTGAAGAGCCCAGAAAAAGAAGAGTCTGAAGTAAGCTTTTTATCAATAGGTTCCAATTTTGACCCTAATGAGTCGAATACCTATATACTCAGATTGGCTGGAATTGATATGAATCATGTCTCTGGATTAACCGTAAGAAAAGATTATACTTTACCTTTCTTAGTGGTAGGAGGAGCCATTTTTATGATTGGACTCGTGCAAGGGAGCTATTGGACTCATCGGCGAATTTGGATCAGAAAAGAAGCAGAAGGTGTCATTTTAGCGGCACATGCGAATAAAAATTGGTTTGGATTAGCTCGTGAGATTAATGAGATGGTAGAAAAAGTGAATCTCAGTCAAGTTACTGATCAAACGAATATAAGTGAAGAGAAAGAGAGGAAGAAAAATGGCGGAAGTGAGTAGTAATTTTTTAATGGTGGCCTTTTTTATCTATATCGTTGCATTAGTCATTTTTTCATTAACACTTTCTTTTGAAAAAAAGAAAGATGTGAAAAAGAGTAAAAAATGGGGACGGGTTGGCTTTACTGTGGCAAGTTTAGGGTTCTTGTTTCAACTGGGCTATTTTATTACTCGCTGGATGGCGGGAGGACATGCCCCAGTTAGTAATATGTTTGAATACATCACGTTTTTAGGCATGACGATTATTTTAGCGTTTCTTATTCTATATTTAATATACAAAAAATCTGTACTTGGTATATTTACGTTACCGGTAGGCATTATTATTATTGCCTATGCATCAGTATTTCCGAGTGATATCTCACCGTTAATTCCTGCTTTACAGTCTAATTGGCTACATATACATGTCATCACGACTGCAATAGGGCAAGGGATTCTAGGAATAGGGTTTATTGCCGCTTTAATTTATTTAATTCGAGTTGTTGATCAATCGAAAAAGTCGAAACAAACATTTTGGTTGGAGACCATCATCTATACAATGATCTGTGCTGTCGGAATTGCCATTACTGTAGGGATGTTCTCAGCCATGAATTACACAATAACATTTGATTGGGTGAATGAATTAGAAGTAGAAAGCCAAATAAGCTACGAATTACCGGCCATTGTCGGACCTCATGAAGGAGAATTAGTTCACCTCGATCAAGATAAGTTTGGTCCATTATTGGAAACACCAAGTTGGATGAATGGTGTCGATGCACCTAGAAAATTGAACACATTTTTATGGTCGATTCTATCAGGGAGCTTATTGTACGTCGTATTAAGGTTGACACTAAGAAAGCGACTATCTGCAGCACTGCAGCCATTAGTGAAAAATGTGAATCCGCATCTCTTTGATGAAATAAGTTACCGGTCTATTTTAATTGGTTTCCCTATATTTACACTAGGTGGTCTCATTTTTGCGATGATTTGGGCTCAAATCGCCTGGACTAGATTTTGGGGTTGGGACCCTAAGGAAGTATGGGCTTTAATTACGTTTCTCTTTTATGCGGCCTATTTACATTTACGCTTATCAAAGGGCTGGCATGGGGAAAAATCAGCATGGTTATTAGTGATTGGTTTTGCTTTGATTATGTTTAACTTACTTGTTGTTAATCTAGTAGTGGCGGGGCTTCACTCTTATGCGTAGGAAGGAATTCATATGAATGAAATAAATATCTTTTTGGCTTTTGGTGCAGGGGTTTTATCTTTTATCTCGCCGTGTAATTTACCTTTATACCCTGTATTTATCTCTTACATTACAGGTGTATCGATTGAAGATTTAAAGGAAAAGGGAAGAAAGATTTCACCAATCGCGATGTTACACACTTTTATTTTTATACTTGGTTTCTCGACGATATTTGTTGCTTTAGGTATGTCAACCTCATTGATTGGTGAATTTTTTATTATGTATAACCAATTAATAAGACAAATTGGAGCTATTGTAATCGTCATTTTCGGACTGATTACACTTGGCTTATTCAAACCGTCATTTTTGATGAAAAATCATCAGCTGCAATTATCGAAAAAGCCAGTTGGCTTTTTCGGTACCTATTTTATAGGGATTGCATTTGCGGCTGGATGGACACCATGCATCGGTCCAATATTAACCGCGGTTATTACTTTAAGCCTTACAAATCCAGGCTCCGGTATGACCTATATGAGTGCCTATAGTGTCGGGTTCGCACTTCCCTTTTTCTTTATGACCTTCTTTATTGGAAAATTGAATTGGATAAAGAAGTATATGAATCTCATGATGAAAATTGGTGGAATACTTATGATTTTATTTGGGATTATGCTTTATTTTGATTGGATGACAAAAGTAACTTCTTTTTTAATAAATAACTTATTTGGTGGATTTATGGGATTCTAGACGAAGGGGAAGAAAGGAGTACTGAAGTGATGTCGCAAATAATAATTACTTATTATTACTTTACTTCTAATTTTATTTTTATATAAAAGTTCATTTAAGCCTCCACTACAAGAACGTATGTTTGTTATAATGAGGGTGGAGGTGTTTTTATGAGAAAAACAAAATGTATACTTTCAAAAGAAATTGTAAAAAGATATCTAGAAGGGGAAAGCACATTAGAGATTAGCAATGTTGCTAATGTATCACAAAGAAGGATACGAACCATTCTAAACGATTGGAAATTGGATTTATCAGGATAAAGAACTTTATTTAGCCAGGAAATTTGATAAATTCAGATTGGAAGAAGATACTTAAATTATATCTGCTTTCTTTTTTTGATTTAGAAGTTTACATAATATTTATTATAGGAGGCAAAAAATAAAATAGAAATCCAGTCTCAATTGCAAAGTATACTTTAAGTTTTGAGACAGAATCGATCTTTTTTATGAAACGAGTAATATTTATTAATTTTAAATTTTTAACCTAGAGATCTTCTTAATAAATTTTGAGCTGTTTTGGCATGGAATAATTTTTCTTGTTCAATTAAACCTAGTTCTAATTGTTGCTCGATTTGTTGAATTCTTTGTCTAATTAACCCTTTAAAATCCTTGACTTCTTTATATAAATCAGTTTGAAAATGTGTGACTTGAACCCCGAATCTTTTGGCTTCTCGGTAAATCTCACCGATTAAATCTTCATCATTTACAATTTGTTGGAAATATTCATCAAAGGTTTCGACCGTTCTTAATTTTACTACTTGTTCCTCAAAATCATTAAACAAGGCCTTAAAGTCGTTTACTACTTCTTTTAAAAATTGTTCGTAAATCATAATCTGTCTAATCTCCCTTCCAAATTATCTATATTGTGTTATAGCTATCTCATTTTATTTACAATTATTGATTCTTTTGCAAAATAACGATATTATGTATGTACTACCATTTTTATGCAATAAGGATTTTGTTGTGTTTTTTAATCCTTTATTTTCGTTCATTTTTAACATGATTTTGAGAATCATTCACTTTTTTTAAAGTGCTTTTCATGTGAAAGACGAATATAATAAAATAAAGGTTACTAAAATTATACATATATCTATTTCAACTTTGTTGACTAGCAAGAGAGGAGTTGTTTTATGACTCGACAGCATGCATGGATGGCATTACGTGCTGTGCTATTAGCCGTCGCTATATTTATCATTGGTTGGCTTTTTATCAAACTATTTTCCATTACGTACCCATTTTGGTTTGCGGCCTTATTTGCTTGGTTTTTACAGCCGTTTGTACGATTTCTTCAAGAAAAATTACGATTATCTTCTGGATTTGCGAGTCTGTTTGGACTATTAGGTGGCGTCTTGATCATTAGTAGTATTATTACAGGTATCGTCTTTTTACTTATTTACAGCTTCCGCAATTTCTTTATGCAGTTTCCAGCATGGATTGAGATGGCTTCAGTAGGGATTCAGAACTTTTTCAATAACGTTGTCTTCCCTTTTTGGCAAGAGGCGTTAGGTATTTTTAATAGCTTTAGTATTGAAGAACAGGAAGCTTTAAAGCAGAGTATTCTTCAACTCGGTACTCAGCTTGGTGCCTTATTAGGTCAATTAGGACAAGGGATTGTCGACCGATTTACTCATTTGCTATTAGGTTTACCGACCTTTTTTGTTGCTTTTTTGTTTTTCCTCTTGAGTATTTACTTTATGGGTAAAAGCTGGGCACAATATCAAGACTTTTTTAAAAAGACGATTCCATATGCAGTTAGGTTAAGAGCAAAGGATTTTAATGCTGCGATCAAAAATCGCCTTTTTGGATTTATTCGAGCTCAGTTTATTATTATGGCCGTCACTGCTTTTATTGTTATGATTGGTTTAACCATTCTAGGTGTTGATTATGTATTTACATTATCAGTTGTGATCGGAATTGCAGAATTATTGCCTTATTTGGGTACTGGTACGATTCTTATTCCATGGTTCATTTATTTATTCATTGCAGGTGACGTTAGTTTAGGAATAGGCTTAGCGGTTTTGTATGCGATTATCGTGATCATTCGTCAGCTATTAGAGCCGAAAGTTTTATCGAGTAGTTTAGATTTAAATCCGGTAGCAGTTCTGATTTCCTTTTTTGCGGGGCTTCAAGTATTTGGGGCGATTGGATTATTTATTGGTCCGGTAATACTTGTTCTTGTTATCATCTTACATGATATTAAAGTCACGCATGACATCGGGCGGTTTATTCGAGATGGTTTCTCTTATTAAAAGCATTGAATACTTGCTTCCTTTAAAGAATTGGTAGTATAATACAAGTAATTAATCACATACACTAAAAAGACCACAGGTGCTGAGAACACCTATGGTCACCAATAGCTTATTTCCCTCTAGGGGGTACGGCTATCATGGCAAAAATAATCCACCATGGCCTGTTCAGCTCAAGGGTGGATTATTTTTTTTCGTAAAAAGACAGGATCGCTACAATTAGACTAGCAAAACTAATCATCAAAACTAACGATTGAAAAACTGTCATAAGCACCACCTCCCCTCAAATGGAGATGATGCCATACCACCCTTGAGTTTTATTAAGCTATTGTCTGTTTATTATATCATGAATTATCTGGTAAATGGTTCCTATTTTTCGTTTTTAGTTTACATAATAATATTATTGTGTTTTTTATTACTTGTACTCATTTCCCAAAAGATAAAACATAACTCCTGTAGCCACCTCCCACAAACGTGTGGATTCAAAAAAAAGAACCGAACTAATAAATTCGGTTCTTCTAGGAGACATTGTTTATTCACTTATCTCTTCCTTTTGTTTATCTTTCCATACGTTAATAACGGTTCCCTCAGTAGCTGTATCAATTGCAAATGAGCCATTGCTATAGCGATCGCTATTTCGGAAGCTCTTTACGGACACAGTAGCGGTTGCTCCTTTATCAGTCGTCATAATGTACTCTTCGTTCGTATTTAGGACCCGTTTGCAGCCTACTAAACGGTGTGGATTTGATTTTAATTCTCTTAACATCACTAATCCCCGTTTGGCTCTTGATGATTTATCGAATTCAGAAATTGGCATTCGTTTGACGGCCCCACGTTGGGTAAAGATAATAAACTCAACTTTTTCATCTAAAGTAAACGACGTGGCATCGATCACAAAATCTTTTTCTTTTAAATTGATTCCTTTAACACCAGAAGCTCGTTGACCGACCAATGTCACTTCTTCTTCGCTAAACCATAATCCATAACCTAAATGAGTTGCTAAGAAGAGTTCGCCTGTACCTTTTGTTCGCATGACACTAATAAGTTCATCGTCTGCTTTTAGTTTTAAAGCCATTAACGGTTTGGAGTAACGTTGAGCCTGATAGAGTGATAGCTGGGTACGCTTCACCATACCTAGTTTTGTCACAAATAATAATGACTCTTCCTCTTCATCAAATGAACGGACACAGATCGCATCGATGACTTCATCATCCCGGTCAATACTGACAATATTGGCGACATGTTGGCCATTGTCCTTCCAACGAATATCAGGAAGCTGGTGAACTGGAATGTAGAGATAATTTCCTTGTTTTGTGAAAATTAAAAGTGTATCGGTCGTATTCATTTCTAGCCTCTTTAATAATCGATCCCCTTCTTTCATTCCAGGGTCATCGCCATTAGAAGCAGTATACGAACGAATGCTCGTTCTCTTCACATACCCTTCATTTGTGACTGTCACCATAACATCTTCAGCCGCAATTAAGACTTCCATGTTAATTTTCAAGTCTTCAATTTGGTGTTCAATAATCGTTCGACGTACATCAGAAAATTGTTTTTTAACAGATAAAAGCTCTTTTTTGATAACACCAATTAGTTTTTTCTCACTCGCTAAAATCGCTTCTAACTCATGAATACGACGCTCAAGCTCTGCCGCTTCTTCTTCTAATGTCGTGATATCTGTATTCGTTAAGCGATAAAGTTGTAAAGTGACAATCGCTTCAGCTTGAGGCTCTGTGAATTGATATTTTTCGATTAAATTCGTTTTAGCATCTTTTTTATCTTTAGATGCACGAATCGTTGCAATGACATCGTCGAGAATTGAAACGGCTCGAATAAGACCTTGTACGATATGGTGACGATCGCGAGCTTTATCTAGCTCATAGGTCACTCTTTTCGTCACAACAGATTTCTGGTGGTCAATATACGCTTGAATAAGTGGTTGCAAGCCCATAAGTTTAGGTGTTTTGTTATGAATGGCGACCATATTAAAGTTATAGGTCACTTGTAAATCCGTGTTTTTTAATAAATAGTTTAAAATTGCGGTCGCATCTGCTTCTTTTTTCAATTCCACAATAATACGAAGGCCTGTTCGGTCGGTATCATCTCGAACTTCTGCAATCCCGTCGACCTTTTTATCAAAACGGAGCTCATCCATTTTTTTGACTAGATTGGCTTTTACAATTTCATACGGAATTTCCGTAATCACAATTTGCTGTCTTCCACCACGTAGTTCTTCAACCTCTGCTTTAGCTCGAACGACTATTTTCCCTTTTCCTGTCTGATAAGCTTGTTTAATTCCTTCAATGCCTTGAACAGTTCCACCAGTTGGGAAATCAGGTCCTTTAACAACCGTCATTAAGTCATCTAATGTCGTTTCAGGTCTTTCCATTTGCATGATAACACCATCAATAATTTCCCCCAGATGATGTGGCGGGATATCGGTAGCATAACCAGCGGATATTCCTGTTGAACCATTGACAAGGAGATTTGGAAACATGGCTGGTAAAACAACTGGCTCCATTTCAGAATCATCAAAGTTTGGAATGTATTCTACCGTTTCTTTATCAATGTCTTTTAAGAGCATCGCGGCAATTTTTGACAATCTTGCTTCTGTATACCTCATAGCAGCTGGTGGATCACCATCAATCGAACCGTTGTTCCCATGCATATCTACGAGTAACTGACGAACCTTCCAATCTTGACTCATACGAACCATCGCATCATAAACAGATGAATCGCCATGTGGATGATAGTTCCCGATCACATTACCAACGGTTTTAGCAGACTTACGGAATGCTTTATCCGCCGTATTTCCTTCACGGTACATCGCATATAAAATTCGTCTTTGTACCGGCTTTAAGCCATCTCGTGCATCTGGTAGGGCACGTTCTTGAATAATGTATTTACTATAACGACCAAAGCGGTCACCAATCACTTCTTCTAAAGGAAGATCTAAGTAACGTTCTACTTGTGACATCGCTTATTCCTCCTCTTCTACTACAGCTAAGTTTTCGTTTTCTAAAATGTTTGTTTCCTCTTCTAATCCGAAAGCAACGTGAGACTCGATCCATTTACGGCGTGGTTCTACTTTATCACCCATTAAGGTGGTTACACGTTTTTCCGCACGTGCTGCATCATCAATCTTGACACGAATAAGTGTTCTTGTTTCGGGATCCATCGTCGTTTCCCATAGTTGTGTCGCATTCATTTCTCCAAGTCCTTTATAACGCTGAATCGTATAACCTCGGCCAATCTTTTTTATCGCCTCTTGTAGCCCTTTTTCATCCCAAGCGTATTCAATCACTTCTTTTTTTCCTGAACCTCGACTGACTTTATAAAGAGGCGGTAAGGCAATATACACTTTTCCAGCTTCGACAAGCGGTCGCATATAGCGGTAAAAAAACGTTAATAACAGAACTTGAATGTGAGCACCATCGGTATCAGCATCCGTCATAATGACGACTTTGTCATAATTAACATCATCAATCGTAAAGTCTGCTCCGACACCAGCTCCAATCGTATGAATAATGGTTCGAATTTCTTCGTTTTTCATAATGTCATCGATTTTTGCTTTTTCTGTATTAATAACTTTTCCTCGCAGTGGCAGTACGGCTTGGAATTTCCGATCGCGCCCTTGTTTAGCAGAACCACCGGCCGAATCGCCCTCAACAAGATATAATTCATTTCGTTTCGGATTTTTTGACTGAGCTGGCGTTAATTTTCCGCTTAATAAAACATCTTTTCGTTTATTTTTCTTGCCATTACGTGCATCTTCACGAGCTTTTCTTGCTGCTTCGCGTGCTTGTGATGCTTTGACTGCCTTTTTAATTAAAAGAGAGGCGATATCTGGGTTTTCTTCAAGGAAATAAGAGAGCTTTTCGGACACGAGACTATCAACAGCCGAACGTGCTTCTGGAGTACCTAATTTTCCTTTTGTCTGTCCTTCAAATTGTAATTTAGCTTCTGGAACACGAATCGAGATGATCGCTGTAAATCCTTCGCGAATATCAGAGCCATCTAAATTTTTATCTTTATCTTTTAGAAGCTTTACTTTACGTGCATATTCGTTCACGATTCTCGTCATCGCCGCTTTCGCCCCAAGTTCATGGGTACCACCGTCTTTTGTACGAACGTTGTTGACAAATGAGAGCACATTTTCTGTGTACCCATCGTTAAATTGAAAGGCTAATTCCATTTCAATTTCATTGTTCTCTCCCGTAAAATAGACAACTGGAATTAATGTTTCTTTGTCTTCATTTAAATATTCAACAAATGCTTGAATTCCTGTGTCATAAACGAATTGTTCACTGGACGTTTCCCCGCGTAAATCAACTAATTCAATTTTAATTCCTTTAAGTAAAAAGGCAGCCTCGCGTAAACGTTCGGTTAACGTTTCTAAATTATATGTAGTCGTACTAAATATGATAGGATCTGGCTTAAAATGAACAACCGTTCCGGTTCTACGAGTATTGCCAATCATTTCAAGAGTTTTGGCTGGCTTTCCACCATTTTCAAAACGTTGGCGGTAGCGTTTTCCATCACGCATAATTTCAACGACAAGCCATTCTGATAAAGCGTTTACTACCGAGGCTCCTACCCCGTGAAGTCCTCCACTTGTGGCATAGCCACCTTGTCCAAATTTTCCACCCGCATGTAAAATCGTAAAAATGACTTCTGGTGTCGGCTTCCCTAATTTATGCATTCCTGTTGGCATCCCGCGCCCTTCATCAGAGACAGAGATGCTGTTATCAGGGTGAATAGTGACATTTATGTATTCTCCAAACCCCGCCAATGCTTCATCGACGGCATTATCAACAATTTCGTACACTAAATGATGAAGCCCTCTTGCGTCTGTACTACCAATATACATCCCTGGTCTCTTCCGTACAGCCTCGAGTCCTTCTAATACTTGAATGGAATCGTCGTTATATTCCAGATGATTTTTATTAACCACTATATAGAAACTCCTTTCAACCGGCTGCTCCCCAAAAACAGCTTATCCCACCTTTACAGAAAATAAGAGTGTTCACTGCTTTATTGGTGATCTGTATTTGTATGTTTTGCCATTTTTAATTGTATCGATATTTTCTAGATTCGCAACTGTTTTTCTGAAATCCTCTCATTCTCATGAAAAGGTAACAGAAAGTTATTTAGGATGATGATGAAAACACCTCTTCTAACTTAAGAAGAGGTGTAAAGCCATCTCCTATTTAAACTTTGCATGTTCCACCTTAATACAACGATTCATTACTGTAAGGATGTTATGTTCTTGTAAAAGCTTTGCGGCATCCTCGTCGAAGACATCCAACTGTGTCCAAAATACTTTCGGTTTGATTTCAGTGGCTTCTTTAGCCAAGTCATAAACAAATTCACTTCTTCTGAACACATTAATGATATCGACCTCTTTGTCAATATCCTTTAGTGAAGCGTAAGATTTTTGGCCAAGAACAGAATCAACCATTGGATTAACCGGAATAATCTCATAACCAGCCTTTTGCATCGCTTCTGAGACCATATACGAGGTTCTAGCAGGGTTATTAGACAAACCAATAACTGCAATACGTTTATACTTATGCAAAATCTCTTTTATTTGTTGATCCGTTGGATTTGTAAATGTCATGATTTTAACTCCTTTGGCCCACTTGTTTAATAAGGGTACCTTTTTTTAGTAATTTCTGCAACTTTCAATTAAATTCTCTCTCATGCTAGCTTACTTCGCTTTTTTTAATCGATATTCCTTCTTTTGTCACTCGTCTAAATAAATGAATACTTGTGTAACCAGTGTAAAATTATCGTTCCCAACCTTATCTTATCTCAAACCTTTTTAATCATCAAGATAAATAAGATCGTACGTTCGTTATTCCTTGTTCTTTATAATCAAACTCCTTTTCTTATTTGAAAACACAAGCTAAAATGAAAACAAGTTGAGAGCAAGCTTTTTTACAGTGCACTTTACTAAAGGAGAAGATGTCGATGGGAGCAGGAACAGCAATTGTAACAGGAGCAAATTCTGGAATGGGCCTTGCAACAACGATCGAGTTAGCTAAAGAAGGTTTTCATGTTGTGATGGCTTGCCGAAATGAACAAAAGGCAAAAGAGGCACGGGAACAGGCGGTTACAGAAAGTGGCTCTGATTTAATCGACGTCATTCCTTGTGACCTTGGGTCGATAAATAGTATTGTCGAGTTTGTAAAAGAAATTGAACGACGTTATGAACAAATCGATCGATTGATTAATAACGCAGGGGTTGTATCACTAAAAAAAGAGTATACAACAGATGGTTTTGAAGCGATGATCGGTGTCAATCATTTAGGACACTTCTTATTAAGCAATTTATTGTTAAATGTGATGAAAAAATCAACAGAGGCACGGATTATCAATGTGTCGTCAGGAGCTTACAAGGTTGGAAGAATCGATTTAGATGACCCTCATTTTAATCAACGCTCCTTTAATGTTGTGAAGGGTTACAGTCAATCTAAATTAGCAAATATATTATTTACTTTGGAATTAGCTAAAAGGCTTGAAGGCACGACAGTTACAACATATAGTCTTCATCCTGGAGCTGTTTCAACGAGTCTTGGTGTCAACCGTACCTCTGGCTTCGGGAAAACGATTCATAAATTACTAAAACCGTTCTTCCTAACACCTAAAGAAGGCTCAGCAACGGCTATTTATTTGGCGACTGAGCCTCAAATCGAAGCTTATTCAGGGCAATTTTTTTACAAAGAAAAGCCGCAACAACTTACGAGCAAACAAATTAGCGCTGAAAATGCGAAAAAACTTTGGGATTGGAGTGTCGAACAAGTTCAGCTTGAACGAGACTAGATAACAAAGGGATATTTCCCATAACCTTATTAAAAAGTTCAGAGTTTATCACTTTGAGCTTTTTGTTTGTTCGTTGACCTACTGAATGTGACGTTTATTTAAGCACCTCAGAACCCTCATTATCTAGAGCGTCTAGAAGACAACTTTCGACTCTAACTCCCTTACAATAGCATTTCATGTCCAAATTAACGTTCCATGAAATAACTATTTCACAGAACGTTAAATTTACGGTAAACTAAGGATGAGGTGATGACAATGTCGTTATTTGCAAAAATAAATCAAAAAAATAAACATACTCTACATAACAATCAGGAGTCTTCTAATTCATTAAAAACATTCAAAAAAGCGGAACAACTGCCACTGTTCATTCAAGAGTATATGGTGAACCGACTATCTCTTGGTTATTCAAAAAATACGATTCAACGATACATCTATGATTATTTTGCTTTCTTTCAATTTATAGAACGGATCGCAGGAGATGATGCCTTTTCCCCTCAATCGATTACATTAGATGATTTTTTAGAATTAGAAAAAGAAGGAATTGAACATTATATTTCTTACTTAGCTTTAGAGCTCGAAAATGAACCGACCACCATTAATCGAAAAATTTCTGCTTTGCAGTCATTATTTGATTTTTTAGTCAAACGAGGAGATGCCCCCACTAATCCTGTGCTTTCAGTACAAAGGCCGAAAAATGGAAAACGAGAACCTGTTTATTTAACGAAACCAGAGCTTCATTCTTTGTTGAGTTGGTTAAAAGAACCGCATTATTCCACAAAAAAACAAGCCTTTTATCAAGAGAAATTAAAATCTAGAGATTATGTGACATTCTATTTGTTGATGACCACTGGACTGAGAATTTCTGAACTGGCTTATTTAGCGATTGGACAAATTGACTTCGGCCAGTCACGACTGAAGATTAAAGGGAAAGGAAATAAAGAACGCTCAATTCCTCTTTCAGCAGCAACAATCAACGTGATGAAGGCATATTTACACGATATTCCGAGTGACCAAAGACCAAGTGATGCGGATGACTATTTTATAGTCGGATATGATTTTACAAAGAAAGCTTATACAAATGGGGTTTCCATTAGTAGCTTACAAAAAATGATTAAACGAACGATTGAGCAAGCCAAGCATCAGCTTCCCTTTTTAACGTTTAAAAAATAAGCGCTCATAAACTGCGTCATAGTTTTGCAACCGAGCTTGTAGCGTCAGGAACCGATGTCTTAACCGTTCAAACTTTACTCGGACATGAATCAGTATCAACCACTCAAGTTTATGCCCATGTTCAGCAGGAAGCTCGCGAGAAAGCGATTGCAAATTTATTGATCACAAATGAATAAAGGTCATTTATAATAAATAGAGTAAAGGGGGAAGTTCAATGGAAATCAATGTTGAAATCAATATGCCATTAGAGAGATTAGAGGTGCCAACATTACGAGAGAAAATAGGTTGGGGGCGCCGTGAGCAAGACTTTCCAACTCTTTTTGAGCGCTGTAATTTTTGGGCGGGTGTTCGTAATGATGAAAATGAATTGATTGCTTTTGGCTATGTATGTGGAATGGGTTTAGAGCACGGCTACTTAGAAGACATTATGGTGGACCCCGAGTATCAGAATCGAGGGATTGGTGTCACGCTTGTGCAAGCTCTAATTGAAGAAGCCAAAAAATTTGGATTAGAAATTTTAACCGTTACCTTCGAATCTGGAAATGAGAATTTTTATCGTGTTGCTGGATTTAATGCAAGTAAAGGTGGCACCTTATATTTAGATGCGTGAGATAAATGAAATAAGACCGTAAATAGGATGTTCCCTATTCACGGTCTTTTGGCTAACAATAAGTTTACATAATATTAATATTGAAAACTTATTCTATAATTGATATAGACGGCTATATTTTTCTGTTAAATAATTGACAAGTGGTTCCGAATTAATGCCACCACCAGTAATATCTTTGATGATTTCTGCTGGTTTTTTCATACCACCGTGTTTATGGACATTTTCTGTTAACCAATTACGGATTTTAGCGTTGTCCCCCGAAAGCAACAATTCATCATATTCAGGGATATCTTTGATGATTTCTTCTTTCATTTGGGCGGCATAGATGTAACCTAGTGCATAGGATGGGAAGTAACCAAATGACCCCATTGACCAGTGAACATCTTGTAGAACGCCTTCCCCATTATGAGACGGACGAATGCCTAAGTATTCTTCCATTTTATCATTCCATGCATCTGGTAAATCTTTTACTTCGAGCTCTCCGGAAATTAAGGCTTTCTCTAATTCATAACGAAGGATAATGTGTAGACAATACGTTAACTCATCAGCTTCAATTCGAATGAATGAAGGTTTTGCTTCGTTAACAGCAAAGTAGAAATCCTCTAGTGTGACATCGTCAAATTGTCCATTGGAACACTTTTTAATAACGGAATAATTTCTTTCTAAAAACTTTTCATTTTGCCCGACAAATTTTTCTAAAAATAATGATTGAGATTCATGAATGCCCATCGATGTTCCGCCACAAAGTGGAGTGCCAACTAATTCTTCAGAAATGTTTTGCTCATATAAAGCATGACCACCTTCATGGATCGTTCCGTATAAAGAGACTCTGAAGTCACTTTCATTATATTTTGTTGTGACACGGACATCACCTGGGTTTAATCCCATTGCAAATGGATGAACAGTTTCGTCTAATCGTCCTGCCTCAAAGTCAAAACCAATTTCTTTTAAAATGGCTACACTTAACTCGCGTTGTTTTTCTTTCGGGAAATGGGCAAAAAGAAAATCATTTTTAGGTTGATGCTTAGATTCCGTTACACCTTTTACTAATGGAATTAATTTTTCTTTTAAATCCCCAAACACTTCGTCCAAAGTATCAACAAATACACCTGGCTCGTAATCATCTAAGAGCGTATTATATGGATGTCCTTCATAACCACGATAGCCAATAAACTTTTTCTGAAATTCCACGATTTTTTCTAAATATGGTTGAAACATAGAGAAATCATTTTTTTCTTTTGCTTCCTCCCATGCATTTTCCGCTTTTGAGCGTAAGACGATAAAATCTTTAAATTCATCTTTAGGGATCTTCATATTTTTGTCATAGCTCTTTTGCATTTCTTCCACACTCTTTTTGGTGACCTCAGAAAGACCTTCGAAAATTTCAGGCTGCTGCAACTCTTTTAAAAAGTTGGCCATCTCATTAGATGTGGACATTTGAAAGAGCTCAGATGATAAAGTCCCAATCACTTCAGAGCGATGAATCATCCCTTTTTTCGGAGCTCCTGTCCGTGAATCCCAGCCTAGAAGGCCGACTGCTTGACGATAGCTATTCATTTTCTTTAAATAATTTCGGAATTCAATTTCCGTTTGTTGTTTGGTCGTTTCCATATGTATCTAATCCCTTCTCATCTAAAATAACGTTCATTAATTATTTCGACAATCGAATCGTTTTCCCTTCTATTTTGCCTATCTTTTTTCAGAATAACGATTTCATGATATAGTATCGTTAGGTAGGAGGAGAAATAACGATGAATATTACGTTAACAGAATCAGCAGCTCGTTTATATATAAAAGAAATGGAGCTCAAAAAAGGGGATAACTTAAGGTTATTTGTACGTATTGGAGGGGTTGGCTCTGGTGGATTCTCGGTTGGAGTTATGCGTGATACACCTTCTGAACGTGCTTATGTAATTAAAATAGATCAAGTTACCTTCTTTGTGGAAGAAGATGATTTCTGGTATTTAAATGGGATGAGCATTGACTACAATGAAGATTTAGGCTATTTACAAATTGAACATCCGACATTTGATAATATTGATCACCCAGAAGATAAAAAAGAATCATGACCTTGATTAAGTCATGATTCTTTTACTATTTAATCCTTTTTCTTCGCTTGTGTTAATTGTTGCTCTGCCCGGCCAAGAATTTCAGAAGAGGTTTCAAAAAAATAAGCATTCATCCCATTTTGGTGGCTGGCAGCTTTTTGATATTGTTCCTTTGCTTGATTCAAAGCATCAGTAGCTGCTTTTAATTGCCCCTCATCCATATTAACAGTCGCTTGCCCAACCATATGCTGAGCTGACTCAATCGCCATCTGTACTTGAGCTAAATCGTTGTACCCTTGGTCGTGCTGCTCGCGATTTACCATACAATACCCTCCATTATTCAAAACAATGTTATTTAACAATATGAATAATGTATGTTAGTTTTGCTTTTTTTATACGTCAGCTAGTTAAGTTTACATAATAATATTATGTTATTCTCATCTACAGTTAGTTGGGATCTGAAATTTTAAAGATAATTTCCCCTTCCTCTGTTGAGCTAAAAGTAATGAGCCATTCTCCCGTCTCCTGATCATAATCCACCTGTTGAACCGTGACGTAATGGAGGCCTTCATAAGTCGATTCTAAGCCTAAATTTTCTAAAACATGAGGGTAAGCCTCTTGAATCGCTTCTTTCGCATTTAGGGTCGCTCCTTCTGGTTGTTCGGGTTCAACGATTTCAAAATCAAGAGGGTGTGCTTGCCCTGGCCAAGATTCCAAAATTGCTTCTACTTCTATGCGAATAAAATCTCCAATTTCCGCTCCACTGACTCCAGAAACAAAGACAAGACCACTGTTTTCAAAATGAACTAATGTGTCTGGCGTCGAGCTAACATATCCTTCAATCCAAAAAGCTTCCGTTTGAAGGGGAAAGGAAACGAGTACTTCTCCAGTTGTTCCATCCACTTCTTGCTGAATGTCTCCGCTCTTTGACGATGAAAAGGAGACAACCCAAATATTTCGCTCTTGATCGTAAAAGGCATCATAAACACTAACTACCTTTGTTCCTTCAAAATAGGAAGCCATCCCTAACTCTTCAAGAACAGTCGGGTAAGCCATTTGAATCGCTTCTTGACTACTAATCGACGCGGATTCAGGTAAGTGCGGTTCCTCAATTTTGTAATTTGTTACGTTTGCTTGAGAGGGGTAGGATTCCATTAATGCCTCTATATTTACCTTTAAATAGTCACCAATTTTGGCGCCCCCAATGTTAGAAAGGGAAACAAGTCCAAGTTCTTTTTCGTTCATCATAACCCTTCCATCCACCGCTAGAACAAAACCTTCAAGCTCCCAATCTGTTGAATCACTTCCTCCAGATTGATTGCAAGCCACTACTAAGAATATTCCTAATAAAATCCAACTAAATTTTTTCATTTTTCTCCCTCCATATCTTAAAGAAAGTATTACTAGTTTACGAGAAAAAATAAAAGACAAAGTTAACTATTGACAAACTGATTGTAAGATCACACAACATTCATTTAATCAAAACACCCTCAATTTATTTTTGTTTGTAAGTTGAGGGTGTTTCTTTGTTGTTTTTAATTGACTTTTCTTTCCCAAAAGCGATGCGCGGTAATGGCTTCGACAAAATCGGCAGCAAAGACCTTGCTTTCTTGATTAGTGAAAAGAAGGACACCTGGTTCTTTTGCTAAGTTTTGAGCTTCAAACCACTGCTTCCCTTCATTACTTAAGGCAAGCGGCTTATAATGAGTAAAAGCTTCTTTAAGAAACATTTTCGCTTCCATTTCAAAGCTCGTATCAGCTTTCTTTCCCCCATTTACATAAATCGCATCAAAGGCAACGGAACCGTCAGTCAAAAAAGTATGCTTCGCTTCCAGTTTGCTATTGTCTGAACCTTTGATGATGCCAAGTTTATCGCTTAAAATAGCGGTTTGAACCCCCGATGTTTGTAAAGTTTTTAATATCTCATTTACAACTGCTCCATCATACCCTTCTGCGATTACGACGGCAACCTTACGTGTTAGCGGTGTTTTTGGTGTTAATTCTTGACTGAGAGCAGGAGACGATTTCGTTATGTTTGTACCACCCGATTGGGGTGGGATTGTATCAATTGTCTCGGCGAAAGCAGTTGTCATTTCTACACTCACATTAGCAAACATGTCGACCACACTTTGTCTAATCGCTTTGCTTTTTACTTTACTAAGTTCAAAACGAAAAGCATCAATGATATGTTTCTTTTCAGAAGCACTCATACTGTTCCAGAAAAGGGTCGCTTGCGAGAAGTGATCCTTAAAACTTTGAGCTCGTGCACGAATTTTTCGACCTTCGACTTTTTCTTGATAATGAACGTAACCACCCTCTGCCTCACCCACTGTTTTTGGTGAATTATTAGCCAAAGCATTATTATGATACGTCACTTGCCCTTTGTTAATCGTTTGACGTCCAAACCCATCCCTCTGATTATTAAAAAACGGACATACCGGGCGGTTAATCGGGATTTCGTGAAAATTAGGTCCTCCGAGTCGAAGCAACTGAGTGTCTGTATAGGAAAATAAACGGGCTTGCAATAAAGGATCATTTGTAAAGTCAATTCCTGGGACGACATTTCCAGGATGAAAGGCTACTTGCTCTGTCTCCGCAAAAACATTGTCCACATTTCGATTTAAGGTCATTTTACCAACAAGCTTGACAGGTACATCTTCTTCTGGCCATATCTTAGTTGGATCAAGAATGTCAAAATCAAAAGCGAATTCATCTTTTTCTTCAATGATTTGTAAACCTAATTCATATTCAGGGTAATTCCCCATATTAATTGCATCCCATAAATCTCTCCGCATATAATCGGGGTCCTTCCCTCCTAACTTTTGAGCTTCATCCCAGACTATAGAATGAGTCCCTAAAACCGGTTTCCAATGAAATTTAACAAAATGAGCTTTTCCTTTCTCGTTTATCAAACGAAACGTATGTACACCAAAGCCTTCCATCATTCGAAAACTTCTTGGAATTGCTCGATCACTCATTAACCACATAATCATATTAGCTGATTCTTGGTTTTGCGAAACCCAGTCCCAGAAAGTATCATGCGCGGCACTTGCTTGAGGCATTTCATTATGAGGCTCTGGTTTAATCGCATGAACGACATCAGGAAATTTAATCCCATCCTGAATAAAGAAAACTGGGATATTATTGGCGACTAAATCGTAATTTCCTTCTTCCGTATAAAACTTTGTCGCAAAACCCCGTGCATCCCTCGGCGTATCAAGGGAACCACGTGAACCAACAACTGTTGAAAAACGGACAAAAACAGGTGTTTTCTTTTTCGGCTCTTGCAAAAATTTTGCCATTGTATAAGGCTTCAACGATTCATAAACCTCAAACTCACCATGTGCAGCAAACCCTCGGGCATGCACCACTCGTTCTGGAATACGTTCATGGTCAAAATGGGTCATTTTTTCGCGGAAATGAAAGTCCTCCATAAGCGTAGGACCGCGTTCTCCTGCAGTGAGAGAAAGTTCATCCTCTGATAGCTTTAAACCGTGATCCGTTGTCATCACTTTACCTTGATTATCTTCACTTCGAAACAACTCTAACTGTTCATTTTTACTATTTTCATTTATTTCTTTTTCCTCATTCACTTTAAAACGACACTCCTTTCATCACTTTGTTATTTCCTTTCGTATTGTTTGTTAGGAGTTACCCTTTTATGTAAGAATGATCAAGGAAAAAGTCCTCTTCACTTTAAGTAGAGAAAAAGCCATACCGTTCATCTTATCACTAAGAATACAGGCATGGCTTTTTCTGTTTGTCTTTTTATGTTTCCTATTTTACAAGTAGCATTGATGGTTTTCTTTAACCCTGTTTGGGAGGTCTTGGTCCAAAAAATTGATAAAAATCGGTTTTAATATTCCCGTTGTATAATTTCCGCTTTTTGGAAGCCTTTTTACCATAAAACTGTTCAAACGATTCATTCGAAGTAAGCATATAAACAGACCATGTGTCATAAGAAGAAAGTGCTTGCCCCATGTCTCGGTACATTTGTTCGACTTCCTCTTGTTCGCCTAAACGTTCTCCGTATGGAGGGTTTCCAACAATGACCCCATAACTGCCTTTATGACTAAAATCTTTTATTTGCATTTGTTTAAAAGTAACCAAATCTCCGAGTCCGGCTTCAAGAGCATTGTTGTTAGCTAGATCAACTGTACGGTGATCGATATCAGAACCGATGATATCAAGCTTTTGATCGTAGTTAGCTAAATCTTCAACTTCTTGACGGGCTTTATTCCAAACGTCTTTTCCAATCCAAGACCAATCCTCAGACACAAAATCACGATTAAATCCTGGAGCAATATTTTGTCCAATCATGGCCGCTTCAATTGGAATCGTCCCCGAACCGCAAAATGGATCAACAAATGGACGGTCAGGTCTCCAGCTTGTTAACATAATCATCGCTGCTGCCATCGTTTCTTTTAATGGAGCTTGATTGTGTAATGACCGATAACCACGTTTATGTAAGCCTACTCCACTAGAATCCAATGTCAAAGTGGCGACATCTTTATGCAAGGCGACTTCAATTCGATAAAGCGAGCCTGTTTCATCAAACCACGTCGTTTTATATTGTTTTTTTAAGCTCTCAACAACCGCCTTTTTAACAATCGCTTGACAGTCTGATACACTAAACAATTTTGATTTCACGGATTTACCGATAACCGGAAATTCAGCATCAACCGGAATATAGTCTGCCCATGGTAAGGCTTTTGTTTTTTCAAAGAGCTCATCAAAAGTAAAAGCTTTAAATTCTGCTATTTTTACTTTGATCCGATCAGCTGTACGAATCCACAAATTGGCTCGTGGTATCGCTGAAACGTCAGCTGTAAAGATTACTTTTCCATTTTCCACTTGGACATCTTCATATCCTAAGCTTTTGACTTCTCTTGCGACAATGGCTTCTAATCCCATAGTAGCCGTTGCAATTAAGGTTACTTTCTTCATAAAACTCTCCTTCAATCCGAACTTTTGACTTCGCTTTATTATAAGCTTTATCAGTCAATCACACAACCAATCGGACATCCGTTCATCTATGAAACGCCCATTTAGTCGAAAAGGTTTCAAAAACTAGATATTTGTAAATACATCATCATTTTTTTGATTACGAAAATGCTAGCCAGAGGCTCTTGCTTAAAGCATTCTCCTTTGATATATGCGTATGGATAAGAGCCAAGATATGAAATAAACAAGAACTGAAAGAGGCACAATGATTGTAAATAACTCTATTGCTGACATTTTGATTAGAAAAGAAATCCCATCTAGAATACTAGTAATCGTTGCTGCAGGTAAAAATTCAGCAATGGCAAATATTCCAACAAATAGAACGACTCCAGCAACCGTTAACTGTCGATGTGTAAATTTAAAACAAAGAGGCATAGTTGCCGCTGAAAATAAGATAATCATGACAAAACTGAATATAATCGTTCGAAAATCTAGAAGCATTTGATTATAACTTACAAATTGCTGCCCAATATAACAAACAGGAATGACTAGAATGGGAAAGAGCAAGGCACTAACATATTTAGAACTAACAATCTCCTTTCTCGTATAGGGCATTGAATTTAATAGCAAATGAGCCTTATCTTTTTCGTCATTATAAAATGAGCTCGTTATAAAGATAGTACTGATAACCATAAAAATAAAATAAGGATGTAAACCCGCATAAATATAAGCACCTAAAATAATCGGATAGATAATGAATTGCTTTTTTTGTAAGAGTAAGTCTTTTTTGAGTAAGTTAAGCATTTACACGGCTCCTTTTCGTATAGTACATAATATCTTCTAAACTTGCTTTTTCAATAAATATTTCATTCCCAAACGTAGTCGTAACGGAATGAATATTATTAGTAAGTGCTTCAAACCCAGTGTCCGCTTTTCGTACAGCAATAAATTCTTGTTCAGTCTCTCTATCTAACAAATCTAGTCGACCTTTGACAAGAGCATATTCTTCTTCAATTTTATAAAATTCTTTCGTAAAAATATGCTCCCCGTTATGAATAAAAGAAATATAATCTGCAATTCGATCTAAATCAGTCGTAATATGTGAAGAAAATAAAATCGTTTTATGTTCGTCTTGCATCAGATCACGTAGTAATTCTAGTAACTCTCTTCTAAAAATAGGGTCAAGGCCAGAAGTCGGTTCATCCATAATTAATAAATCTGCATTATGGGCAAGTGCAAACGCTAATGAAGCTTTCATTTTCATCCCTTTAGAAAAGGTTTTTACTTGTTTATTTAAAGGCAATTCGAATAATTCGATATAGTAATTAAATTGATTATCGCTCCATTGTTTATAAGCAGGGGCAATAATCTTTTTCATTTCTTTTAACGTAAGAGTCTCATAGAAAACATTTTTATCAAATACAACACCTATGCGCTCTTTGATTTCCTTTTCATGTTGTGCGTAGTCTAAGCCAAATACTTTCAACGAACCGTTATCTGGTTTTAATAAATTTAAAATCATTTTTAAAGTAGTTGTTTTACCTGCACCATTTGTTCCGATAAAACCTGTTACAAACCCCTTTTTCACTTCAAAAGATAAGTTGTTAACTTTAAAATTTTTTAATGATTTATCAACGTTTTTTAATTCAATCACATTCTCCACGTTATTTTTCCTCCTCATATAAAATGGTTAACATTTCTTTTAGCTCGGTTAAAGGAATGTTTAAATCTTTCGCATTTTTAATTGCTTCAATCAATTTTTCTTCCACGACTTTTAATTTCTTTTCTTTTAAAATTTCAGAATTTTGTTCAGAAACAAAAGATCCTTTGCCTACAATGGAATAAATAAGTCCTGTCTTCTCAAGTTCTTCATAAGCTCTTTTCGTTGTAATGACACTTATTTGTAGGTTTTTTGCTAATTGCCTCATCGATGGAAGTGGCTCACCTTCTGAAAGGGCTCCTGTGAGAATCAAGTTCTTTATTTGATTGCTAATTTGTTCATAAATGGGCTCTTTTGATTGATTAGAAATTAGAATTTGCATGCATTAACCTTCTTTTGAATTATTGTATATATACTTTATATACAATATATACACATCAAAATAAAAAAGCAACTATTTTTTGGGAATTAATATAAAAAGTCCAATTTCTCAAATTTACTTCTGAGAAATTGGACTATAATTATTTGTTTATTTTAAAAATGAAACCGTCTTGAACGCTCTTACGTAAAAACGGACTTGGTTCACCAACACTATAAAGTTGCAAATCATGCATTGCTCTAGTGCAAGCCGTATAAAAAATTCGGCGAAGGCTCTCATCACCGTATACATGTTCAGAAGCATCATAAATGATGACGGCATCGAATTCGATACCCTTGGCCAAATATGACGGGATGACAACGACCCCTTGCTCATATTCAATCGAGCTACTCTTTAAAAGTTTTGTTTCTTCAATGCTAGAGAGAGATTCATATGCTTTTATACTTTCCTCAGCAGATTTACATATGATCGCAATACTATTAAACCCTTGACTTCGCAATTCTGTAACTTTGGAAGCGATACAGCTATGAAGTTCTACGTGATCAGTAACTTGTATTAGCGCCGGTCGTTCACCAGGGCGTTCAAAAGGAATTATCCTTTCTCCATTAAGAACGAGCCTTCGTGTAAATTCAATGATCGGTTTGGTCGAGCGGTAACTTCGAGCTATATTGATTAATTCTGTCTCATCCGGTCCGTAAAGATCAGTAAGTGTATTAAAATTCACCTTTTCACTAGCATGGGCGAATATCGCTTGGTTAAAGTCACCGAGTACGGTCATCCTTGCCGCAGGAAATAAACGCCTCAAAAATTCAAACTGAAAAGGAGAGTAGTCCTGTGCTTCATCGACAACAATATGTTTAATCGAGCGGTTTGTTTGAAAGCCAAGAATTAGTTCTTTTAAAAGTAAAAACGGTGTAGCATCCTCATAAAATAGTTTAGCTTCATCTAATGTTTCCACTGTCGTTTGACAAATAGTCGTCCATTCAGCAGGTGTCTCTCCTTTAAGCCAATGTTTGATTTGCAATGGGTCAGCAAAAAGCTGTGTGTAAACACCCCGAAAGTTAACAAAATGAAACGCACGAACTCGTTTTCGTAACGGTTTTAATTTTTGGGAAACGATCAAACGGGCAAGTGCTTCTGGTTCGATCTCATAGTCGGCTATCGCTTCTCTTTCAAAGCCTCGTTTTTCCGCTAAAAAGCGGTGGGCCTTATGATAATCTTCGTTGCTAAGGAGCTCGATTTCCTCCTGTACCCAAGGCTTTTCCCTCTCGTCTCTCTGGATTTCTTTTAATTTCATAATGAGCCAATCTTTCAACTTTTCAAGTCGACTATGGAAACGAAGTGCAGTGTCATGGCTGTAAAACCTGTTAGCTATTTGTTCGGATGTAATGATTGGCTTCCCTCTAAAATTAATGTCCTTAAATAGGAGCCCTGATAGTTCTAATGACTGTCTATATGATTGAATCGCTTCAAAAAAACGAGTTGAGGCTTTAAAACGAATCCCCTCAAGCCTTGCCCTATACGATGGAGTATTCGTAGCAGTTAAAACATATTCCAATTGGTCGTACGGATTTTCCACTTCAAACTCTTTACTCAGACGATGGACTAAGTATTGCTGAAATGTGACCTGTTGCATATTCTCTTCACCAAGTTCTGGGAGCACATTGGACACATAACTGCTAAACATGGAATTTGGCGAAAAAAGAATGATTTGATCGGCATTGAGATGTTCTCGATATTTGTAAAGCAAATAAGCAATTCGTTGCAAGGCAGCCGATGTCTTCCCACTGCCCGCAGCACCATGAACAATGAGTAACCTCCCTTTATCATGACGAATAATCCGGTTTTGCTCCTGTTGAATGGTCGCTACTATATTGTGCATCTGTTTGTCGGTTCCTTTACCGAGAACTTGCTGTAAAATTTCGTCTCCGATAGTGAGACTCGTATCAAACATGGATTGAAGAATACCGTCACGAATTAGGTATTGCCACTTTTTCTCCAATACGCCTTCGATTGGCCCCTCGGGTGTTATATACTGAGCCTCTCCTGGCTGGTAATCATAATAAACACTTGAGATAGGAGCCCTCCAATCGTAGATCAGAAAGTTCTCTCCACTAGTATCACTCAGCGACGAAATCCCGATATAGATTTGCTCTTCTGTTGAATCTCCTGCTTCAATAAAGTCAATCCGACCAAAATAAGGAACCTCATTCATTCGACGCAACGTAGATAAACGTTTAGACGCATGTCTATGGGTGCTTTGGTTCACAGATAGAGCTTGAGCCTCTTGCCGTAAGCCAATAATGGTCTCAAGATAATCATCAAAGGTATCTGTATTCACCTTGACTTCATCCCAAAAGTGCTTGCGGATATGAACGACTTCATTCTTACGCTTGGTCGTTTCTTCTTCTAATCTGCTAATTTCCTCCGTAATGGTCTCCATTACACCGTCTACTCGCTTTTGTTCCTGCTGAAGTTCTGAATTCATAGAACACGCTCCTTAAAAAAGTAATAAAAGGGTTGACTAACGCACCGATCGCATTGTATAATTAAAATAGGGGTAATATATAAAAAATTAAATAAACAATGCACATCTATATAAATTTATCACAAGAACTTACTTTTTTCAATAGTTTCACTCTCAATATTGATCGACAAAATATAAGATTTATATCCGTATTCGCCTAAAAAAAGATTCGAGAAG
>NZ_ALPT02000052.1 GCF_000292245.2 Alkalihalobacillus alcalophilus ATCC 27647 = CGMCC 1.3604
GGCTAAGGAAGCCTACCATGCCCGCCACTCCATGTAAAGCCGTGCATCATCTGTATACTTACAAATAACAAACACCAATAGTGCAGAGTCGGAGTTTATTTTCACCATACGGGCTTATGACCCAGCAAAGGAGCTTATCCGACCTCCACCTCATGGATACGCAGGACGAAGGAAGGTATGGATACCAATCCGGAGAGACATGGGAGGGTTAGCGACCGTGAGTAGCGTGGAGATTTATAGGCACGGTCATACTACTCAATTACCAAACTATACCAGTTTGGACGTTAGGATGGATTATCCCCTGTAAGAAATTTTAATTCGTTCTACTTCTATCCAGTAGTACTGGTAAGATTACTATTTGGTGTTAGAGAAATTTGGAGAATACACGAGTATTAGCGAGAAAATTAAACTTTATTGAGGGAGGTATTTGACCTGGCACTTAGTATTAGTGGCGTACCTCCTTTATCAAGTATTCCTGAACGTCGTATCATGCCTGTTGCAGTCTGTGCACTTAATGAAAAGCATGCTGCTTCAATTTCATTTATACTTCTAGGGATTTTTATAACCTTATTTTTATGGATGCGTAACCACCCTATTGAGGCAAAATTCGTTGCGACACCCGGTAAAATCCCTTTTTTTCCACTATAGGGATAAGAGCAATTAGGCATTACTTTATCACCCACCCTAAAATTCATTACTTTTTTACCCGTAAATACCACCTCTGCACTAAATTCTGAACCAAACGGTAAAAATAACCGGTCTGAGTGTTTCATCTTGAGATAACTTTCTAGTAATATTGCTTTATCCCTAAAATTACAACTAAATGCTTTTATTTTAACTAGCAAATATTCATCATTGTTAGAATCGTTAATATCAAAATTGGGTTGTTCAAATTCAACTAAGCCAAACCTTATTTTTACTTCGCCAAAATCAACTTCACCTAAATCGGTACATTTTTTAGGGTTTTTAACATTAGGGTTTATTGCTACTACTGTCTTCATTCCATTCCCTCCTTAAATCTGATACTATGTCAAGAAATTAGACAACTCGAATAAGGATCCGTACTTCGTTTACTCAAAGCTTCTTACTTACCTAAGTAGACTTTGTTCCAGACTTAGATAATAGTCCATTTCATAAGCACCAAGTGATATATACTAATTATTAGAATGTATTCTCGTGTAATTATTAAAGCTCATTAAAAACTCAATGGTACTTTTTTTAAGCCTGTGCTCTGGATTTATATTTATCATGAAAAACCATCTCTCTTTTAATAATGCCATTATAAGATTCAATAGAGGCATTATCATAACAGTTCCCTTTTCAATTCATACTGGATGTGATTTTCCTTTGGCGAATAATTCTAGATATTTCTTCAATGTAAACTGACTTCCTCGATCAAAGTGGTGAATTAGACCTAGTTTTGATCGCTGTATAACCATCGCTCTTTTGAGTGCCGTTAACTCCAATTTTTTGGTCATACGACCGCCTATTGTCTAACCCAAGATGCGTCTTAAATATAAATCCATGTCAGACGTTAGGTATAGCCAACATTCCATATTCCAGGACACATCACTTGGAATCCTTGATTTAAAAGGTCCGATAACAAAAGTAGTTGAAACCTAGAATTGGTGTTATTTTATACTTTTTAACTGTTTTAAAATGAATGTTATGTTTCTTCATAATTTTCGTAAATGTTTTTGGTGAAATTCGGATCCCCTTTGAAGCAGCTTATACCTTAAATTCTTTATCATATGTTTTCCTCATGATTGGAAAATCCCATTAAATAGTCAGGTTCATTAAATTTTAGTTACTCCTATTTCCTGCATCCTTTATGTTAGATTATAATCAATTTCTTACATTCTATTGTCTCTCACTTATGATTAAATAGATAATCATATGTAACAGTATTAGCTATACAAGTTTCTAATTCAGTTCTAGTGCAATATAATCACAATATTCTAAAATCTATAGAGACTTTAGAATATTGTGATACGTAAAGAATAATTCATAACCTCTGTTCAATAAAAATATTAGTATCTCAAGAAACAAGCCTTCTCTCCTTTAGAATATAGTTTGGTACTACATTACAATTTTTAATAATAGGTATTGATGAACTAGTTTATAAAAAGTGCTTAGATAGAAGAAAGCTCATGTATTCACTCAATTCTTTTTTTTATATTTTTTAATATTTCCCTTTCTTTTCGTGACCATTTCCCTTCTTTTCCTTTTACAATAGCATTCTTAAGTTCTTTTACCTCGTCTAAGTCTTCTGATGACTCAGGTTGAATAAGGAATGTTTTATTATATTTTCTCCAAATTCTCAAGATACCCCCTCGCTTTCTATAATATAATTTTTTTTCCACCTTCCTGTTAAGTAAAGTGCATATGAATTGATTAACGTTAAAACTTGAATAATAGCTAAAGCGAAGAATACCCCGATTACTAAATCTTCATACATATGTGGAATTATTAGAATAGAAGTAAGCACGATTATATACATATTTGAAATAATTAAATACATACTCGCTTTAGCATCTCCAGAGCCTGAATAGAGAAAAATGAAAATCATACTAATATTACCTAGAATCCAAGGCATTGAATATATTTCTATAAACTGAACAAAATATAAGACAATTTCGCTAGAAACCACAATCTCAGCGATACTCACCCTAAATAAGTATAAAAATCCTACTATAACAACCGAGTAAACTGCTAGAACACTCACCATTTTTTTCACTATTTGATTTATTTCTGCTATTTTTCCTTCTCCTTTTAATCTAGATACTAATGGTAATAAGCTAAAACTGAAATTCTGAGCAAATACACCAGCTAGCATGAAAATATAACTTCCAATCGCAAAAACATTGAAAGCTTGTTCTGGATAGTAAGATAATATAAGTATATAAAGAAAGGTGGAAGTACTTAGCGTTAGGTTGTTAAATATTTGCGAAGAAATAAATGAAAAGTTCCTTCTAATTAAACTGAAGGACATCTTTGGAATCAAGTATTTTTTATTAATGTTTATTTCTAAATAGTCTTTGTAGAATATTAACCAGACTAAGTAAGCTAAAGAGAATACATTAGAAATTAAAGTACCTAACCCCGCCGCTGCAATTAGCGAATAATCATTCCTTTCAAAATAGAGCATAAGTATTGGAGTAATAATTATATTAGTAACGATTAATATTACTAGTGCATAATATACGACTTTCAACTTCTCAAAATACCTAGGCAGTATTAATAAGAAATTATTCATAATAATAAACACAAACCCTAATAATAATGGTCTTAAATATTGTTGTGAATAGTTTATTGTCGCTTCATTTGCACCAAACAAATTTCCTAAGAGCCCTAATAATAATAAACCAACTGCTCCTGAAATAATACCAAAGGTCATAATGGCTCCCACGGTTGTCCTTAAAGCATCATTGGCCCCCTTTTTATTGCCTGAACTAAAGTTTTGACTAATGTAAATGAGCATCGCAGCAGCAAAACCAACAAGTATAGCTTCAATTAGCATAGTATATGAGAAAGAAACCCTTATTGCTGCTAATGCATTAGGGTCTTTGATGAAATAGTTAACCCAAAGCATATCAATTAAGGTAGTTAACATTTCTGCGATCCCAATAAATGTCATAGGTAATGAAAATCTCAATATTTTCTTCCAAGATGTATCCATCTATATCCCCCTCTTTTTAAATCAATTTATTCATTGAATTTCAATAATTTGATATAATCACCCCAAATACTGGAGTCTCTTTAGAAGGATCTAAACATAAAATTTCATCAATCAATGGTAAGTTTATACTTTTTATTGGACGAGTAAATTTATTATTACAACAGTTATTAAGAATAATATTTTGGCTAATGATACCTATACCAGAGTATAAAAAAGATAATTTTTCTTCTACTATGTAATTATTTTTTATGGTAAAAATAATAAAAGCATCATTATTTCTAAAGTTTAGATAAGGATAAATTTGATTTAATTTTTGATAACTAATACTATTTCCACTTTTTTTTGATTTGTATTCAGTAGAATTTTCATTTATATATATATGCATGTCAATAAAATTAAAAATATTATGAATTCCGTAAATATTCTTTATTATAGACAGTGAGTCTTCCAATGAATAGTTTATATGCTTTGTTTCTATTTTATTACCTAAATAGACGTTTGTGAAAGGGCCACTACTTCTCAAGTCTATTTTTCTATAAAAATCATTTAAATTCAGATGTTTTTTTAAAACATTATTACTTTTTAACTTTAAAACTAAATTAGAGCTATTGAAATCTACCTCCCAGGAAACTCCATAAGCTTGACTAATTACACCTATGTTGTAAAGTAAATGACCTAATTCTAATAATAATAAGGTTTTCTTTATAGATTTATAGAACTCTGGATATTTGTCACTAAATTCTATTACAATTGAATCAGATTTCTCATTGATACCTTTGTAAACAAGGTATTTATCGCTGAATTCATCTTTTTTAATATACACCCCATCGATAGCTAAAAATATACTAAAAGGGTAAATTGAACGTGGTGATGGGTAAGACTTATGTAACTTATACTTTGTATTACCCGTAACCTTTAGATAATCATTAAGTTTTAATACTTCTTTGTAAAAATCGGATATATCTGAGGAATTAATCTCCCCCAATAAAGTATAATCATTCATGGTTGAAATTAGATCTTGTGTTCCGATAAATTTGTTATAATTAAAGCTAATATCTTTAAGTAAATCGTTCTTAGTCAAAATCATTAGCATATCACCTAACCTAAAGGATGGAAGTTATCATTTATATATATTTGCCTACTTAATGAAGTATCAGTTAACCTTACTCTTTTACCAAAATCAAGAGGTGTACCACCTATAAGGAATGCTTTAGAAACGTTTAAATTAAAGTGATCGAGATATTCGTTAGTTTGGTTAACAACAATAACATCTTCATAATATTTTAAAATTCTTCTTACTACATAATTATATTCCTGTTTCAAATCAATATTTCTATAGTTGTATCTCATTATTAATTCACCTAAAGAAACTATCTTAGGTTTATTTACTTTTTCTTCACTAAACGTGTTCCTTCTTTTGATGCAAAATATAGTACATGCTCTTCTATGTTCTCAAGTTTTTTCTTCTCATAGCATTTTTGGATTCTCCTCCTTAGATTATTAGGGTTAGTGAAGTTATTATAAGCATTGAAAGCGTAATATAACTCTTCTATTGAAGAATCCACAGCATGCAAAATATTCATATGAGCACCAGTGCCAATTAAACAATTAATAGGCTTATTGCCATCCTCACTAAATATAATTGCCAAGACTACAGGTATATCTACATTATTCTTAATCAAAAAAACCCTTAGTTCATACCCCTCATTCCCAAAAAACAAATACTTATTTTTATATAAATTAGAATCTAAGTATAACTCTCTTAAAGAAAGGTTTTTATCATTAAACCAAAAATTCAAAAATGTTTCTCGTTCAATTAATTCTAATAAACTAAATAATGTTGCTTCTTCTAAACTATTTCCAAGTGCACATCCATTTGAATTATCATAAATAAATTGATTAACATGATTCTTGTATAAATACTGTACATACTGTTCTGGTATTAAAATCCCTTTATTATTTCTTAAGGATTTTCCATTTGCCCAAATTGTATTTAAACTGTCATCATATGCAACTAAATTCTCATCAAAATGATTTGCATAGAGACCCAATTTCTTAGGATGAATTACAGAATAGTTTCTTTTCAGATTATCATAATTATCAAATATTGTATTTTTTAATTTTGTTGAAGCAGCAAGTCGCTCTAGATATTCATAGAAACTCTTTCTAGCAGATTCACTAAAACCATGACCTTGAATATTAATATGCTCTCTGTTCATTATTACTGATAAATCATTATCTTTTTGATAAAGATAACCATTCTTATAAAATGTTAAAGTTTGTTTTAAAACAGACTGATTAATATCTTGATCTATTCTTTTATCACTGCTACTATTTTTGAAATACCTTTTTTCACCTTTTTTATTTTGTCTCTCGTAAAATAAGTAAGCATAATTATCATGTATTAATAAATAATCTAGAATTCTTAAATTATTTAAGTAATATAATACAATTTTTTTTAGAAGGATATCAAAACCTATAAAAATTTTTGTATGAGGTATTTTATCAATATCGTAATAGTTATTACTCATATATATTGACTCTTTATGAATTAATACACGACATTTATCTAATTCTGAAATAAATAGCTTACCTTGAGCATTCATAAGAGAATCATGAAACCTTTCTAAATTAAAATCATCAATAATACTTCTTATGTTTGTTATTACTTTATTTAATAACATATTTTCTTCCTTTACTATTTTTTAAAAGATTGCTAATATAATTGATATATATAGTATATGTCAGACTGTCCGAGAAATTCTCTTCATTATTAATACATCGAGATAATAAGTTCTCTTTCTTTAAGGGATTTAAGCTGTTTTTGACTTCTGGGAAATTCAGGGCCAACACTCTTTTTATATAATTTTCATTTTCATCTATTATTAGTTTTGAGAATCTGAATATAAATTCCAAGCTTAATTCTTGGATAATCATGAATATTAAGTTATTTTTAGCGTCAGCTTCATTAATACCTACTGACTTTAACCTTATTTGTTCACCCTGAAAACGCAACTTACAGGTATATAGCGGAAAAAAATCGCTTTGAGAAGTTTCTATTTTATATTTAGAGATTTCTGTATAATTATAAATGCTTGAAGATAAATTACTATAATTAATTTCATCTAACACAATACTACTATGGGCATTAGTATAGTTATTTAAATCGATAATCAGTGACTCACCTTTATTTAATTCTTTTAAAAACTCATTATCGAATATTTTATATTTTAATACTACTTTTGCATATTCTAAAAATATCTTATTATTACTTAGATCAATTTCCATATAATCTCTGATTTTTTCTCTAATATCGCCCAATGAGACAACCATATAATTCTCAGTAAGAATTACATATAAACCATGTGTTGAATGCTCTTGGCTTTCCAATTTACCTTGGTTAAACCAATGGTCGAAAAAAATATTGTTACTATAAACCTGATACTCATATTTCTCTTCTTTTACCTCATTTGTATATACCATATTGTAATTTTTCAATATTCCTATGAATTTCCTCTCAATATGATTATAATTACCTTCTCTATTTCTAATTTTATTTATGAGGTTATAGAAAACATCTTTTTGTTCATCGTTTAGTTTTATCTCGATATTTTTATTATCACTTGAAAGTATAAACTTTGAGTTATTATCTATGATAAAAAATGATGGATTAAGATACACAAAAACTCCTCCTATTGATATTGTTCAATCACATATTTCTCTTTAGCTATGAAATAATTCATAAAAAATTTCTCTCTGGGTACGATACATAATAAAACTAATTTCTCATATAATATATTTAGAACAAATTTGTTCCAACAAAGTACTTGATCATAAAGTATTTTATGTTTTATATCTTTATTTAGAAAAATCTCTTGATGATTATTGGAAGCCAGTTTGTATTTTTCAACTAAGTATTCTTCACTAAATGGAGAAAAAAAATTAAATTCTTTTCTATCAACCATCTTTTTAAAATCCTCAAATACAACATTCAATTTTTCACTCAAGTCATGCCTTGGGTTATGATTTCTTCTTTTTTTATAGTTTTGATAACGTTTTTCAAATACTTTTTTCACATTCTCTCTACTTGAGCTATTCAACGAATTTAGCAATCCTGCAAAATGAGATAAATGGGATATATATCCATCTGAATTGAGCATAGGACTATTATGGAGCATTTCCTCCGGTAAAGATTTAGAAAAGGGTAATATATCTTCGATGATTGAATAAATGGTATTTTCTTTAAAGTAATCATCTTTATAATAATCATCAAAAACTTTACTTACTTTAATATACATTTCTAACTGTTTTATATTTTCGAAATACTCATTTTGTTTCCAACCATTCCTAATTTTAATTGTATTTTGAAAAATATTATATAACGATTCTCTTTTATCTGATAACATAGCATTTTTTTTATATTTAAATCTAAACTCTTCTTCATCGTAATAATCAGTATTTTCATTAATTACTGAGCTGATGAGAGCTACTATATATGTTATATCTTCTATATTTAACTCTCCCATTATTTTTGTATGATATCCATTCTCCCAACTCTTAGAAATTGTTATTTGTTCAAAATCCGATAATATTTTTACACATAATAAATTCACCTTAGGGTTATTATTATGAAAACAATAAATTTCATTGTAATTCTCCATATCGACCCTCAATTTCCATTAGATATTTGAAATTATAAAGACAGTAACCCGATAACGACAACATTTCATTTTCTATACTTCTCTCTACATAAAAGTGTCTATTAATGGCCATGTGTATAATACTTTGATATATATATTCTTTTCTTTCATCTCCCATCCTAAAAAGTTCTATTATACTTTCAATAGCTTTACCTTGTTTTCTTTTTTCGTAACCATTGTATTTATCTCTATATTTTTCTAATAATATTTTTACATTATTTTTATATCTGTTTCTATTTTTCTTAAATTTATATAAGCTAGCCTTATCTGTATCATTATTACATAGTTTTATAAATTCCAAAGCATTTTTATAATTAGGGAAAAAATCAAGTAAAGTATTAATTACAACAAAAATTCCTTTCTCTTCTACAGAAAATTTCTTATACTCGTTATCGTCTAATAAGTTAAAGTAATAGTCTGTATCTAAATAGAAGTATTTATATATTTCTTTATATATTTTTTCTCCGCCATACCTTTCTTTTTCCGGAAAGAACAAATTTTTAGAGTAGTCAATTATATCCTCCGAGTCTATTAAACTATTTAAACTAGTCTCAAGATTATGGACCGAAGTATCTTTACCTTTAAATCGAACTCTTATATGTTCTTTTTCGTCACTATAGTAAACAATAAAATATTCCTTACTTTTTGTACTTACTAATAATTCTCTAATTAACTTTGTGACAATATCTTTATTGTATTTTTCATAATATATTTTATAGTAGTGATAACTAATATCATACTTATTATTATCATTTTCATTCTGAATATTTCCATTTTCAATAAAATCGTGTTTAAATTCTGGAATTGTTAAAATATAATCCCTTCCAATTGTATCATTAGCACCTATTACTTCTGATAAAGTAACTATTTCTTGCTTATTAATTTCTTCTATAATAATATCCAAAGAAAAACTATTTTCTGTAAATAAAGTAATATTCATATCCCCTACTATTAAATTTACTATCTTTTCTACATTTATTTTAGATAAATATTCTCTTAGCTCTTTTCTTGACACATCTTTATTAGAACCTACTATATTACTTTTTGATATTTGCCATTTCTTTGTATGGAAAACAATATTTTTATACTCTATCCTAGGTAGACAAACTAAGTTATTAAGATGTGAAAAGTTTAATTCACGTGGATGGCAACTCATCACTTCTGCAAATAAATTCAAAAAATGAGTTATACGTAGCTCATTAAAATTGTTATAGTATAATAAATTAGTCCGGATAGGTACTATTATTTGTTGTGTTTTCTTAGATTTTAAATAAAGATTACCCTCTTTAAACCCCATGACTATGTCGTTAATATTTATAGAACCCTCATCTTCAGATAAACAATCAATCTCTATATTAGAGATGACTTTGTTAAAAGAAATACCTAAGTCTGGATAATTAAAAGGTAACGTGCAAATAGCCGCTTGGTTATAACCCTCATTATTTATTATATTATTTTTCTTCAGATTGAACCTCCCTGCAAATACATATGGTGAGCTTGAAATAGAGCTATTAGTAAGTATATATTTTTCACTTCCGTTATTACGATACATATTAAACTTAATATCATATCCTATATTAGCTTGTGTAGTAAGTTCATAATTTATATAATTATTCATTTCTGATATATCATCATCACTCAGCACTATTACTTCTTCTTTTAAGACGTCGCTTCTCAACCATTTATTAAATATAAACATTTCTTGTTTTGCTTTAATTTTATCAATTTTGCTTTGAAGTTTATAGAAAGTTGAACCTAAATTTTCATTTGGTAGACCAATACCTTTATCTTTATTGATCACCTCTATCAAACTTACTTCATTAAATTGTCCATATCTTGCTAAAAATTTAATTTTAAAATGTTCAAACATAATATACCTAGGATCAAATATTTGATGTTGGTTAAAAACTTGGATGTTATCTATGAATTCTTTAATAGAATTTTCATTTACCTCAGTGGGATTAATAGATTCATTCCCAATTAAATCAACGACTATATATTCTTTTGCATAACAAACTTTCCGCATTTCTATAATCATTTTCTCGTACAAATTAATCGCTTGTCCAACTCGGCTCATCTCGTATTCATCAATAAGGTTACGAATATACAATAGCTTCTTCTTTATACTCTCATCTGTACTATCAATCATTAGATTCAAACAGCTTTTACCAAAATTATATGTATGAGGTTTAATATTAGTTACTAAAATATTTATATCTATTAAATTCTTTATAAAATGCAATAGTTCACCTTTAGATACGCCTGCGAACTTTTCACTTAACTGTTTAATTAAAGTTTCTATATAGACAGGTGTTTTGCACTGATTTAATAAATATTCTATTAGTTTATTCTTTCTAATTTTTTTAATTATGTTCTTAGATTCGTTAATAGTGTCTAACTCAATATGTAATTTCTTTATCCTAACCATATTATTTAATTGAACTTTTATGAGTGAAGTTATTTCTATTCTACTTTCTATTTTTTTTCTTAATTCATTTAACCAAATATTACTTGGACGTACTATTTTATGTAATTTCTCATTAGTATCTACATAACCAATTGAGGAGTTCAATCCGAATGGAATAGCTCTAGTACTCATTCTCAAATAGTATTTATATACAGAATTTACCATATGGAGTGGATAATCCCCTTTTTCTTTGGCTTTAATGATAGCTCTATATAGATTTTCACTTGAAATCATTAACCTCTCTAAAAATTCATCATCCTCTATTAATAAATCGAACAAACTATTATCTTCAATTTTTTTAAATGTATATGCTAAGTTTTTATGTCTATAAGCAGACTCTCTCACAATCAAATTCGCAATATTATACACTAAGCACTCTCCTTTATGATTTAAGCTGATTAATTTTATAATTCAAAATTAATCAGCTTAAATTTGACATTTCACTTATTAATAGGACTTTTTATTTGCATGAAAAAATTCGACAGTTTCATTTTTTTCAAAAGTGCTTATAGTCCTGTTTTTACGATTGAAGAACAACTATTAAAGCTTCCAGATGCTCCCATTGTGTCCATCATAGTTGTCGAATCTACTTCATAGATTTCTAAATCTAGATCTAGTAAACTTAAAGCTGCTTTTCCTTTTTCAGTTTTTTCTAAACTTAATCTTTCAATATTTTTCTCCATTTTATTTCCCCTTCTCCAATCGATTTTAGCTCGGCCGGCTATAATCACAATAGAATAAATTACCATAAAAGTAAATGTATTCGGTAGATTTTCTTACTATATTTCTGAGCTATCAAGAAAATATAGTTTAACGATATTTATTAAAACAGAAATAATAATTGCACTGACTTCCAGAAGAATCACTATTATGACTAGTTAAAAGTCTAAAATTGTTAACCACATAGTAGACCTTATATATCATTGTATTTTATGACTTGTTTTATATTATTCAATGTCAGTTATATAATATTAAAGGGAAACTTCGATGTCCGACCGATGACATTGTTACCAACTAAAATTGATAGGTATAGCATCTATATAATACTGAATTTCTACTAATTTTAATTCAGAGAAAGGAAACCTTTAGGTAGGATTGCTCCTCCTTGTTGTATGAAGACAATGAAAGTTATTGGCACTTGGAATCGAAAAGCCAGCGAGCACTCCAGAAACACTAAAGTGTATAGCTACCAATGTGGACTCATTCACCATTAACTACCGGACCTCGTTATTCCAAATAAAAGATATGAAGGTGAATGTATGGAAATGGTTCTTTCGAATCCTACTATCCCTCATGCAATTGTAGAGGATGAATGTCCTTTAAATAATTGGACGACTAATGGGAAATTCACCGCTGTGGCTGATTACAGTTGTACTCCTTACAGTAGATCAACATTTATAGGTACATACCAGTTTTGCATTTTTGTCCGCATATATATGAATTACACTCCTAATTAATCTTATTAAATTGAGAAGTTTCATTATGAAAAATAGTAGAAAAGCAAAAGAGATGCTGATAATCTTCTGCAATCTCGAATTGATCAATAAGTTTATTTATTTTTTTAGGAGTAATTTTACTACCGATATCGTGGTACAGTGTATTGTTCAGGGAATTGTGCTGGCTCATAACTTTGCATAAAATTTGGATTTATGAGAAACTTCACTTAAAAAGTGGGGTTTTTTTTGTATAAACTCTACTAAAAAAGAAGAGCGTTTAATACATTATTGCATATGGAACATTTATATTAGTGAGAAAATATATGCTATAATTATATAGATATTAGTATGGAGGATTCAAAAATGTTAAAGAAAAATAATAACCTATTTGGTAAACGACTTAGAGAAATAAGGAAGGCGAGAGGGTTAATCTGAGTCAGAAGATTGGAATGTAGCTTACATCGCTGCTTTTGAAAAGGCCTATAATCGCGAAATGCAGTTCATCAATGCTGAAGATGGTGGTTACAAAATGGGGTATGAACTACAAGAGTTAGAGTTTCCTAATGAAGTGAAAGATGATATTGACTTAAGCAAAGTTTATACGAAAGAATATGAAAAGGGTTTTAAAAAACGCTCAGAAGAAGAGCAAAAGAAGCATCAAGACTTAGGCTATGAGAGTGGATACGAACTTGTTGAGCAGACTTCAGTTGAAATTGACGATCGGTTTATTGAATTTTTTAACGAAGGTTACATAGAAGGGTTTGAGACAATTAAAGGTGAAACGTTGGAACTAGGATATTTATTAGCTTTTCAGCTTATGAGTTATGAACCACCGGCGGATGTTGTCCATGAGTCTTTATTAGAGTGGTATGAAGAAGGATATGGATCTAATGACATTGCGGCAGAAATCAAAACTACAGCATACGATAACGGTTATGAAAACAAAGATTACTATATTCCTGAAGGTTTTAAAGTGAATGAGGATGCGATCGCTTTGTATGATGGTCTGTTTTATGAAGGACAGGAAGTGAAGAAGGAAGAAGACCGGGAGAGGTTACTGTTGTTTGGTGGTATTGGTGCTGGTGTGTTAGGAGTTGCTGGTGGAGGGTATTATCTGAGGAGGAGAAAAAATTAACTTATCCTTTACGCGGACTAAATATCCAAATAATTAATCTCCATTTAAAATAAAAAAAATAATACAAAAGAAATGAGTTTAGATTATCCTAAAAAGTTCAGTGCCGTAAAAATTGTTAAAGAACTAGAAAATTAATAGTAAACACCTGGGAAATAATTTCTCAGGTACTTTTTTTGTAAGATGATAAACTTTACTTCAATCGGACAAAAAAATTTTACTACTTTCAAAGAGTATAAAGATTACTCGAATTAAAAAAGTAAAATTTAGAAAAATATATTGAATATTTATATGTTTTCAATATAATAAAATAGTTCCATTTTTACTAATAGAAGGGTGGTATGTATTGAAAAAAAGAAAACTTTATTTAATCTTACTTATCTTATTATTAGTTATTATGGCAATAGTTGTTTTTCAAAGTTTAGTATCCAATCAATCTAAGGATGAATTGAAACTAGAATCACAAGTTACATCATGGGCATACGATTTATTGTTACCTGACATTTCTTTAGAACATGAAAAGGTCAAGGTTGCTATTATTGACAGTGGAATAAACAAAGAACATGAAGATTTACAACATATTAAATTCATTGAATTTAATATTCTAGAAAAAGAAACTGCCATTATTGATGAGTTTGGTCATGGAACAGCTATTGCTGGGATAATCGCAGCAGAAAATAATGAATTTGGAGTAATTGGATTATCTCAGAATGTAGAAATTTACGATGTGAAAATACTAAATGAAAATGGAAAAGGCGAGGTTGAACATCTAATTGAAGCGATTCATTGGTGTGTTGAACAAAATGTAGAAATAATTAATCTGAGTTTTGGTTTTCAAACAGAAAGTAAACCACTAAAAGAGGCTATTGATAGAGCTATATCAGAAGGTATTATTATAGTTGCATCGATCGGCAACACATTTGGGTTGCGTGGTGATTATCCTGCAATTTATGAAGAGGTTATTTCAATAACATCAGTTGATGAAGATTTAAACCGTTCTAGTTTCGCCTCTAAACATAATATTGACTATGCCATGCCAGGAGAAAATATTTATACCACTAATAAAGATGGTGGTTATTCGTTTTTTGATGGAACTAGTTTTGCTACTGCCCATGCAACAGGAATTATCTCTATTCTCCTCGATTATTATAAACAAGAACAAAGAGAATTTAAAAAGAATACTAGTTTTGAAGATTATTTAAAAGCACATTCCTTTTCAAACAATGATTGGAAATTTAGTGATTATGGAATGGGCATTTTAAATTTAAGAAAAGAGGACCGATGATGAAAATAGCAAAGAAAATATTTTCTGTATTTCTTATTGTTTGTTTAATAACTACAGTTATGCCATATGATTTGCTTCACAATGTTAAAGCAGATGATGTTGAGTCTGATCATGAATTTATACTGACTAATGAAGAACAAGATGTAGTAGAGGAAAGTTTAAACGATGAACTGAGTACAGAATTAGATACTGAAAATAATGAAGAGTTACATGTTGAAGTGGCTGAAGTATCAAGGGATTTCTTAATTGTAGAAACAACATATGAAGATGATGAAAATGAAGCGAAATTTGAGATGGAATTTTCATTTGAAACAGAAGAAATCATTATGATAACTGAACATCGTGAAGAAGGAAAAGTGGTTGAAGGACAATATGAAATAGAAATCCTAGAAGTAAACGATGATTCATATGTTTTTAATTTTATTGATCTTAACACAGGAGAAGAACATATTGTTGACTCCACAAAAATTGAAGCGTCTGCTTTACCTGTAGCTATTTATTTTATTGGTTCACAGGTTGCCAGAATTACAGTTCAACACATTGGAAAAAAAGCCATCTTAAAAATTGGTAAAAAAACATTCCAGGCGAAGTCAAAAGATGCTGCTAAGAAAGCAACAGTCAATTTTTCTAATTTCACCACTAACGCAGGAGGAAAAACTGTTTATTTTACTAAGTCAAAAATGCAACATATTCTACAAAACCATCACCCAAATTATTGGACTGGGAAAAGTGGGAAATCAATGTTTGATCCTAGTTTAAGTGTCAATCAAGTTAAAAACATTGTTACTAATGTTATTAATAGTAATAAAACTACCATTGGAAATGCTCTTAAAAAAGGAAACTCTGTTAATGTTTATAAGACTATAAATGGTGTAAGATATAAAGTGAATATAGGGAAAGATGGGTATGTAAAATCAGCATATCCAGTTTAATGGGGTGGTAATATGCTAAAGATTGAAACTTTGATCAAGGATACAAATATCAACATAGGTAACAAAGTTACTTTTCTACCAATTAGTCATCGATTATCTGCTAATTTGGCGAATCAAACCTTAGATGAAAATGATCAGGATTATCTAGAAGGGGCAATCAGACTAGAATGTAATTCTGAGGTAATCTTAACTGAAAACATGGAAACAACAGATTTGTTATTTACATGGCAAACATTAGCTGAACCTATATTAACACCAGGAAATAAAGAATATGAAGTATCAATTTTAGATTCTTTATTTGAAGTTAAGATAGTAACAAATAATTCAGGATTTACATTTAGTATTCATAATACATTAAGTGAAGACAATCAAATTTCAAATACAATTCCTAAAGATGAGTATTTCAAAGCAATAATAGAGGGATTCTTATCATTTGGAGATTTTATCATCAATAACCAATTTTCTTTTTCGGAGGAAAGTTCCTATTCATCTTTCGTTCAAGATTATCAAGCTTTAAAACAAATTAAAGTATGAATACTTCTCTATATTTCGACGCAAATAATAAAATCATGAAGAACAGAAGAGATAAGTCTTTTCTGTTTTTTTTAGGCTCTACAATAAAAGTTGGGGTTATGCCATAATGAGGCTGAAAATGCAGGTAAACTCAATTATCCACGAATTGTCGAGATATAAAGAAATGTTAGAAGCTGTGTCTGATGAATTCCTCTTTTCGTTCTAGTGTGTAACGTATTCAATTCATATCGATCGACCTCAGTGTCACATACTTAATCTTATCACGTTAGCCTCGTACGACACCAATCCTAACAAAAAGGTATATGTAGCGAGTATATAATCACCAGTAGATTGCTGACCAATTAAACTTAAAGTTCCAGACCATCCTCTCCCATCATTATAAGGAATGGTTTGGGGTACAGTGGCATTGAGACTAAAGCTACGATTTACAGTAACCGTTCTAGATTGTGAAGAGATTGTCGTTCCTTCACTTTTGGCAGCAGATACATTTGTCGTTTGTAAAGGAAAGCCAACAAAAAGCATACTCATTAATACGACTACGGTAAGAAATCCAATTTTTTTGTTCATAATTTTCCCTCCTCTCTATTAATACTTAAATTCTATATTAATTTGTGATGACCTCTATTTTTTTTGTAAAAATGTTTATTTTTTCTAATTTATTAGAATATTCACCTTACATTTACCTTGAAGGCATAATAGGCTTCTCCTTGAATCTCCTCGTCCCATACAACATGAACGAGATAATAATACCGTCCCTTCTTTTCAGGGGCTTCTACAAATAATAATTGCTCGTTTTTAGTCAAACCAACACTTTCACCCTCGTGATCGTTTCCATCTTGTAAAAATACTTCCATTTGATTAGGATTAGGAACTTCACTTGAAGGCTCCATAAGAATCTGAAATTCTAAATTTTCTCCTAGACCGACCGCATAAGAAGCTATTTCCATCGTTGCTTCTACAGGATCTGAAGGGTTCGCCGTGCAAGGCTCTTCACCTTTCGTCGTCCAACAGTACCCAATGTTATTGCTCATAGAGTTCTGTGTCGCTGTTTTAATCATTAATGACATTTGTGGTGGTCTGCCCATCGATGTTTGCGTTTTCTCTTCATTCTCGACCTCTTTAGGATGAGAGGAATCAGCTGCACATCCCGTTAACAGAAAAACACTTAAAATAATCCCTAATAATACCTTCATTTCATGTCCCCTCTATCCTTTAAATTATATAAATTTTAAACTTGAGTGATTTGATTTTGATACTATCATTGGCGTGTAACTCATATTGACCACTTTTAATTCGCCATACTTGTCTTTATTTTTTGAGTCGTCACGATAAGAATCACAAAGGCTAAAAGAAGCGTGACAGGAATTCCTTGATACCACCAGGCTTGATTTTGATAGAGGATCGCTTCTTTTGGCAAAATATATTGAAACGGATTGAGCCAAGCAAAAAAACTTCCCTTTATCAAATTCGTTAAGGCATATCCCAAGATAAGGGTTCCTAATAAAGCAAATAAGGACGGAAGAATGCTTTTGAAAAGCAAACTATAAAGCAGAAATAACACCATCACAAGCAAAATCATAACCGTAAACAATAAAAGTCCGGTTGATAAATATTCCGATATCGAAATCGAAAGGAGCCCCCCTTCTCGTTGAATGACAACGGGATAATCAAAGGTCCCTTCTGAACCCAAAAGCTGACTAATGAGAAAAGAGGTACCGAACACTATTACGGATACAGCAAAATAGATTAAAAGACTACTTGCATATTTTGCTATGATAAGTCCAGAGCGATTTAATGGCAAGGTAAATAGAAGATTAATAGAACGTTGTTCAAACTCCCTTGATAAAATTTCTCCAACCAATAAAAGGACGACGATATACCCTCCATAATTTATGAATAAATCGACGACTTGTTTGAGATAGTTTGGTGGGGCCACACTAAAATGCTCAAATTCAGGTGGAATCTCTTTCGCTAATAAAATCTGATTTTGAAATAGACGATAAGAAATATCTTGATCGGAAATCGGATAATCCTCGCCCTCCATTTTGTACGTTCGAACATGCATAAGAAATTCATTTTCTAATCGAAGGGAAGTTTGCCAATCAGAAGTAGAAAGGGAACGTTGCCATTCACGTGCCACGTCCAACAGATCCGAATTTACTTCTAATAAATACTCTATTTTTTCACCCTCTCCTACCTGCTCCAATGCTCGCTTATGCATCCGCTCTTTGAATTCCGTCGTTTCAATATAAAAGGTCACCTCTGTCATTAGCTGATCATGGGCATAATCTTGAAAGAATAAATTTCGGAAAAAGAGGCCAACAATAGCCGCAATAAGGAGTAAAAAAATCACGAGACATTTTTGGTTCCAAGCCACTTTTTTAAGTTCAAAAAGAAAAATCCTCATATTGAGCGAACTCCTTCAAAGAGTTCACGATATCTTTTCTCGGCACCTACTCGAGTATTTTCAATATCTTCAATCAAGATGTCATGTTGATTAAGTTGACTAATGACCTCTTGAATCGAGATATGGGAATCCTCAAAAACGAGTTGTTTTTCCAAATTGATTGTTAACGGAAAAGACAGGTTCTTTAAAATGATTTCGGCCCTTTGCGGGTCATTAACGGTTAAATAGTATTTCTTTGTTGCATAGCTTTCTAAATTCTCCTCCAATATTTGTCCATCTTTCATAAAATAAATCTTATTCGTTAACCGATCTACTTCATCTAAATTGTGAGAAGAAATGATAATAGTGGTGCCTTCTTTGTGAAGCTCTAATAAAATGTTCCTCATGTTAATGGCACTCGTCGGATCTAGACCATTCAATGGTTCATCCATTAATAGTAATTTCGGATCGTTTAAAATCGCCATCGCTAAGAGAAGATGTTGCTTCATCCCAAGAGAAAAGCTTTGAACGCTCCTTCCTTTTACATAACTCTCCATCCCCACTCGTTCAACTACTTCTTGGATCTTGCTGGCCGGGATTTTCTGAACACGACAAATAAATTTTAAATGATCATAAGCCGTCAAGTTGCCATATAAAATTCGGTTATCTTGAAGATACGATACATCATAAAACACCTTTGGATCTTTGTGATGTTTCTCCACTAATGTAATGGAACCTTCATCATAAGCGAGCAAATTGGTCATACAGTTTAAAAGAGTCGTTTTCCCTGAACCATTTGGACCGACTAAGGCGACAATTTCCGGATCATGTAGTTCAAAGCTCACTCCCTTTAACACCCATTCTTTTTTGTACTTTTTCTTTAAGTCTTTCACTTGTACAATCACTTTGGACCTCCTTTTTCCTCTAAAACAACTCGGAGCTTATATCAATTATTTTGTTTTGAAGCGGAATAGAAAATAAGTAATGGCTAATAAAAACAAAGTGGACACGGTTAAACTAGCCACACCATTCCATAACGAAATATTAAAGTTGCCCACTGTTAGAGCTAATTCCATCGTTAGCACATCTCGAATATGGAAATAAGTAAAGGGATTATAGCTAGCAAAAGAGGCTTCCAATACAGCTCCCGTTCTACTAAAATAAACACCTAAAAGAATCATGACAACCGTTAAAACAAGGCCTGGCAAAGTTTTTTTCAACCACACAGAAAAGAGAAATAAAAGAGCAAAACTAAACCATAGAACCATCAGAAACAACAGAGTTGATAAGACATTAAATTTCCCCATATTCATCAAATGAAATTGAAATTCTGGCTCATAAATGAGCACCGGATAATTCCATGCCCCAACACGTTCAAATCCAAGACCAAGTAAATAGGAAAGAAAAATGACTCCTCCGAGGATCATCAACGAAAGAAATAAAACCGTTAAATACTTCCCCATTAACACTTTCCAGGACGTCAATGTCTGGGTATAAAGAAACTGAATCGGTCCATTTCTTCCCAATCCTTCTTTAGTAAGAATATCCCCGAATAAAAACAAGAAATAACAAACACCTGCGACTCCAAATCCTAATCCAAATAGTAAATAAAGAAAGTAAATAGTGGATGATGAGTATTTATTAAAAAAAGAATGTGCGGCTTCTTCAATAATCGGATCATCAAAAACGCGATCATAGTATGTAATTTCAGACATGTAGTGAATCGGAAAAACAGGCGCAATTTCCTTTTCTTTCAACCACTGATTTCGTTCATGAATAAATTCATGAGTAAAGTGAGTGGGCCAAGTATGTATATCTTCATGTGCTTGAGATGGAAAGGTTTGTAGGTAATTTTCAGTATAAATTAACTCTTCTTCTAATATAAAATCCCAATTACCTTGTTTTACCGCTTCTATTTGTTCATTTAATCTATCTAGTGGTTCCTGATAATTTTGTAGCTCCCTTTTTACAAAATCATCTTCTGGGTCTATCTCTGCCGCATCCATTTCTGATTGAAGTTCATCTAAACCAACCTGATATGAGAATTTTTGTTCTTCTAATCTTAAAATCACATCTTCAACTCGTTCAGTCTGAATATAACTGTAAATAAAATAAGTACTTATAAAAAAAAATAACAACCCTAGCATGACTATAAAATAAGTAGATTTCCAAACCTTCCTCATTTCAAACAATACGAGCTTAAACATCCACATCCCCCTGAATATTTATTTCCTTACAAACTTCTATGTATTTTTATGAATAATGATTTTTTTCATATACCCATTTTATATTTCGACATTCAAACAAAAAAACCTGCCATATTTTGGTTATAAATCTATAATTTAATAATAAATTCTAAGAAACAATTATTTCTCTCAGTAATCTTTCTCTATTTCAATATTAAAAATAACGTATTAATCCTAACTATTTTTTATATTTTATAAAAAAAAGACCACCTAAAGGCAGTATTAGCTCTTAACATAATTTCCTCGAAATCGTTACATTAACATCTCTTCCCTTTAGGGCTTAATATTAAATTTCCATCCCAGAAAATCTCATTAGCTTCTGAAATCTCCCCCGTTATGTTACATGCCATATTGACTATATACTTTTTCAGAATGATTTTATCTCTCTCTACATAAATTTCTAAAGGGTTTTTTTCATTAATATTTAATGTTCTTCTTAGTTCTCTCGGAATGACAATTCGGCCAAGCTCGTCTACTTTCCTTAGAACAAGAATTAAAGCGCCAAACAGATGGTAGCCAGAACAGTTTTGGATTTACAAGAGGAGCACGATACTACGGAGGAATGGATAAATGATAAATGATGAATGACCAAACGTTAACAAAACTATATGAAATGAAGTTAGCAGGAATGGCTGAGGCTTACAAAGAACAAGCATATAACAAAGCATATCAGCAGATGAGTTTCGAGGAACAGTTCTCTTTACTTGTGGATTTAGAATACTCACGTCGTAAGAGTAATACCCTTCAGAGGCTTATAAAATCCGCCAATTTCTTAGACTCTACTGCTTGTATTGAAGAGGTTGAGTATTTCGAAGACCGCAAATTAGAGAAAGCTTTTATTTTAAAGTTAGCTAGTGGTTGGCATACTAAATTGGGTAATGAAACGATAGCGGAAGCTATTTTAGATAGAATTATTCATGATACATATCAAATTCTTATAGACGGTGACGTTTCAATGAGAGAACGACATGGCTTAAAGAGTGAGAGCTGAATGGTTTATATAACTAAGAAGGACCTGAAAGAAATGGAGGAGTACTATTATTGGTGTGGTTATAAGGAGTGGCCCCCCTTTCCTAAGGAACTAAAACAGCAATTATTAGAAGCATATGGTCAAGAGCCACTTCCACATACATGGACACATCAAGATATATATGAAGGGTCACGTAAAATAATTTTAAAGTATTTTCAAAAATAAATAATGATAAAAGATAAAGTCTACAGCTTACAAATCAACTGATCTGTAGGCTTTATTTATATAATGGTAAACTAGTTGTCACTAAGTGGTACATTTTTTGGCGTTAAGTGGTAAATAAGATGGCAAGGGTGGTACATTCTTGTGGCGGTACTCACTAAACGTACCTTTGACCTACATATAAATACTTCATATATGATATAGACTGAAAATTGGATATATTTTAATACGAGCGATCGCTTATGTTATGTCATAACACAGTATTCAAATTAAAGACTAATTCTATGAAATTTTTTACCATTTTTAACGTATTTCATTTATTTAGTTTCACAGGCAGCGTATAGAGCATTGCTTCGTACGAGCTATGCTCCATTGTTTAAAAATGCTTATAAATTCAAATGTGGACCTAAAATGAAATAAACAAAAAAGAACAGGGCATATTTTCCTGTTCTTTTTTTGCTCATCTTAATAACGTAAGTTCTAATTCTGATATTAAATTTTGAGCAACGGTCATATATTTTGATGGTATTTCAGCGTCTTTGTTTGTCGGCGAGGAAAATTGGTTGATTGAGCTCACTAAAACGCCACTACCTGGTGTATCTTCATTATCAATGCCTCGCTGATATTCATGGGCGAGCAAAAATGGCTGCCCTAACTCAACACTAACTCCGCGCTGTTCAAGCTCTCCATCAATTGCTTTAAAAGGCAAACGCAGAAAGATATATTGCTTCTGCTGATCAATTTTGTAATCAAAAAAACCATGATCATAATCCCAATTCCCACCAATGCTATACCCTAAAGGCTTAAGCTCATCTTCTAAATGTTTTAATTTAAATTGTTTTCCTTCAATTGCAGACGGTAATGCAAGCATAATGGCTCATCCTTTCCTTCCATTTCAATACAATTAGCTTGCCACCAATTAGAATGATTATGTATTTGAACTCATGAAAATAGACACGCACAGACGATACAACTTCTCTAATGAATATAATTTTATTTGTTCTTTTTCCTAAGTGAGTTTTCTGTTCTATAGTCTGAACCTAGCTGGCCTTTTGTTCTCTTTGCTTATGACTTTCTAGCCTAAAGTCTGAACCTACTTGACCTCTACTCTCTCTAGCTTATGACTTACTGGTCTAAAGTCTGAACCTACATGTCCTCTACTCTCTCCAGCTTATGACTTTAACGCCTAAAGTCTGAACCTGAACCTACATGTCCTCTACTCTCGTCCGCTTCTGACTTTCCACCACCACATCAAAAAAAGAAGCCCCATTCACATAGGACTTCTCTTCTTCCATCATCTTATTTTAATCGCTTTTCTAATTCGGCTTTTTCGGCTTCAAAACCTGGTTTTCCAAGTAAAGCAAACATGTTCTTTTTGTACGCTTCTACTCCTGGTTGGTCAAATGGATTAACTCCTAATAAGTAGCCACTAATTCCAACCGCTTTTTCAAAGAAATAAACTAAATAGCCAAAGTGATACTCATTTAATTCTGGAATGTTGACAATTAAGTTTGGTACTTCGCCATCTGTATGGGCAAGCATTGTGCCTTGGAATGCTTTTTTATTGACAAAATCCATCGTTTCACCAGCTAAATAGTTTAAACCATCTAAATCATTATCAGCTTCCTCAATCGTCACATGTTCACGAACGTTCTCGACATTTAAAACTGTTTCAAATAAGTGACGACGTCCATCTTGAATGTATTGTCCCATAGAATGGAGATCCGTTGAAAAATCAACAGAGGCTGGGAAGAGACCTTTTTGATCCTTTCCTTCACTTTCCCCATAAAGCTGTTTCCACCATTCAGAAACAAAGTGTAAAGACGGCTCATAGTTCACCATTAACTCAATTGATTTCCCACGAGAATAAAGGAGATTACGAACGGCTGCATATTGATAAGATTCGTTTTCTGCTAAGTTTGGATTGTTAAAGTCAACACTTGCATCCGCCGCACCTTTCATCATCGCTTCAATATCAAGTCCTGCCACAGCAATTGGTAATAAACCGACCGCAGTTAAAACAGAAAAACGCCCCCCTACATCATCTGGAATAACAAATGATTCATAACCTTCTTCATCGGCTACTGTTTTTAAGGCTCCTTTTTCACGGTCTGTTGTCGCGTAAATACGTTGACGAGCTTCTTCTTTGCCATATTTCTTTTCTAAATAATCACGGAAAACACGGAACGCAATCGCCGGTTCTGTTGTTGTTCCTGACTTCGAAATGACATTAACGGAAACATCTTTTCCTTCGATCGCCGCTAATAAATCTTTCACATAAGTGGAGCTAATATTGTTCCCTACAAAGAAAACTTGTGGTGTTTTACGAGCCCCTTTATCTAAAACATTATAAAAAGAGTGTGTTAGTGCTTCAATAGCCGCTCTTGCTCCTAAATAAGAGCCACCTATCCCAATCACAATTAACACATCAGAATCGCTTTTAATTTTGCCTGCTGCTTTTTGAATACGAGCAAATTCTTCTCGGTCATAGTTTGTTGGTAGATCGATCCAACCAACATAATCATTACCTGCTCCTGTCCCATTATGTAAGGCATCATGTGCCGCTGTTACAGCATTTTGTAAATAATCAATTTCGTGCTGACTAAAAAAAGATAAAGCTTTTGAGTAATCAAAGTGAATTTTCTCCATTAAAAGGCCTCCTCATATACCATACATATTTATAGAAAACCCGTCGTTTGCCGTGCCTTATTAAAGGCGACGACTGAGACGGAGTGGTCCTTACTCTAAACATTAAAGTGCTGCATTAAGTAGCTTTTCTACATCTTTTGTTTCTAATGACTTAAAATTACCGAAGGCTCCTCTTTCTCCTGCAATAGCTGCCATTTTTTTTATATTTGACGAATCTATGTCATAATCCGCTAATCGATTAGGCGCACCTAAGCTTGTCCAAAAAGCCGATAACTTTTCAATTCCTTCTAATGCAATTTCTTTATCTGTTTTGCCCTCAGGATTGACTCCAAATACACGAGTAGCTAACTGAACATGACGTTCCAATCTTTCATCTATGCTTATTTTTAACCAATGAGGGAAGATAATCGCTAAACCACCTGCATGTGGGATGTCATAAACTGCCGAAATCGCATGTTCAATGTTATGAGAACCCCAATCTCCACGTAGTCCCATTTGAGTTATTCCATTTAACGCCATCGTCCCACAATATAAAATCGTTTCACGAAGGTCTAAATCCTCTAGATTCTGAAGAAGTTTTGGTGCAGCTTCTACCACTGTTAGAAGAATGGATTCACAAATACGATCTTGCAAGGGTGTATTTCGTGTATGATGGAAATAAGCTTCTAACACATGGCTCATCATATCGACTATTCCATATATCGTTTGATCTTCTGGAACAGAGACCGTATTAACTGGGTCTAAGATCGAAAATGTCGGAAAAACAAATGGACTTCCCCAGCCAACTTTTTGCTGTGTTTCCCAGTTAGTGATGACCGAACCTGAATTCATTTCAGAACCTGTTGCTGCTAAAGTTAAAATCGTTCCAAAAGGTAGGGCGTCTTTCGCTTCATTTTCTTTAATTATGATATCCCAAATATCGCCATCGTATTTTGCACCTGCTGAAATGGCCTTAGTCGCGTCAATGACACTGCCTCCACCTACTGCTAAAATAAAATCAATTTCTTCCTTTTTACAAATCTCGATTCCCTTTTGAACAGTCGTTAACCTTGGATTAGGCTCAACTCCAGCTAGTTCAAAAACTTGCTTATTTGCTTCCTGTAATTGTGTAATTACTCGGTCGTATAAACCATTTCGTTTAATACTCCCACCACCGTAAATGAGTAAAACTTTAGCTCCATGAACCTTCATTTCATTGGCGAGTTCGTTTGTTTGTCCTTGACCAAAAATAAGTTTGGTTGGATTACGAAATACAAATGGCTCCATCGAACATCACTCCTTCTGTTCCTTACTTTATCCATTATCAATTAAATATATAGAAGCGTAAAGCTTTTTCTTACATATTTAACGTAATATCTACAACCTCATTTTACATGAACGTAATAAAAAAGCCCAAAAGAAATGCTTTAAAGATAATAGGGGATATGTTCCTGTATATTATGACGGCACCATCCTCATTCTAATGATGAAGCATAATCTCATTAGCTATGCTGAACCCATTTGAATGGAGGTGAATTAAATGAGTGGATTTCAACGAACTGCGTTAACTTTAGCAATTATTGGTGCTATAAACTGGGGATTAATCGGGTTTTTCCGATTTGATCTCGTTGCAGCTCTTTTCGGCGGACAAGCGGCTATGTTTTCACGAATCATTTACGCTATAGTCGGTTTAGCCGGATTATATTGTATTTCCCTTCTTTTCAAACCATCCGAAGAGCTTGAGCGTGCTCCAAGAACCGAATAACATGGCAACAAAGGGCGTTTTATTAACGCCCTTTACTAAGAAATGAAAAACACCTAAATGAGCGTCTCATTTAGGTGTTCTTCATTAACGAACAATTATTTTTTTGCACGTTTATTTAAATCAGCTTGAATTTCATTTGATTGTTTTAACCACTCTTTTAATTTATCTTCAAGAGTGTTGAAACCTTGTTGCGTTTTTTGCTGTTGAGCTTGAGGTTTACGAGCTCCTCCCCCACCAGCATTGTTGTTTGGACGAGGCTTACGAGCAGGACGCTCAGGTGCTTCTTGAGTGGCACGAATTGAAAGAGAAACCTTTCCAGTCCCTTCATCAATTGACATGATTTTTACTTTAACTTCATCTCCTACTGTTAAGACATCGTTAATATCTTTAACAAAACCATGTGCTACTTCAGAAATGTGCACTAAACCTTGTTTTTGTTCATCAATAGCAACGAAAGCACCAAATGGTTTAATTCCCGTTACTTTCCCCTCGATGATACTACCTACTTCATAATTTGACATCTACATACAACTCCTAAATAATTTTTAACCTTTTAATATTAACATAGGATTGCCTTTTAAGCAAAATAAAGCTGATTGATCGAAAAAAGCTTTCAAACATGCGATAGAGCTTGTTTTTTGCAGGTTTTTCTTTAAAAAAGAAGTTATTACCAATAAAAGTTAGGTGAAATTTAGGCATTAGTTTTAACGTAACTAGTTTCTAAAAAATAGGCTTCCTCAGCTATTTATCCACAGTTAGCCTAAAACCTCCCCCAGGCAAAGTTGCCCACTCCTAAAGTTTAGCTCTCCCGCACAAAAACCGCTTCTAGTGGAATGTTCGTTCTTCCTCAAGAAACGGCTCTATTATTCATCTGCTATTCGCCGATCTCCAATTTCCCTTTTACTAATTTTACTTCTGTTATGTCTATCCCCAATTCACGCGTGTATTTAGCGATTTTATATTCGTCTTTATGGCTCATTAACGTGAGTACTTTTCCTTCTTTACCCATTCTCCCTGTTCTCCCAGCACGGTGTAAATAACTATCTGGATCAGCAGCTGGGTCTAATTGAATAATATGAGTAACCTCCTCTACGTCTAACCCTCTAGAAGCAACATCCGTCGCCACGAGAATGTGAATTTCCCCCTCTTTAAATTGCTTTAACGCACGCTCTCTTTCATGTTTCGATTGTTCAGAAGATAAAGCCGCAACCTTAATACCTCGATAGTCAAGCTTTTCTGTTGTTTCATTCAGTCGTTCAAGCTGATTGACAAAAACGATTCCTTTTTCAATTTTCTCAGCATGAATGAGTTTACGCGTCGTATCAACTCGATCTCTTTCATCGATTTTGACAACATAATGGTGAATTCCTTCAACTAAAAGGGCACCGTCTGCTTCCAATTGCACAATAAATGGAGCAAAGTCGGAAACCATACCACTAAACTGCTCAGGTATTGTAGCAGATACAAAAAGATATTGGCTGTCACGCCCGACTCTTTGAGCAATTTTTGTGAAATCCTCCCAAGCGGATTGTTCCGCAATCATTCGATCGGCTTCATCAATCGCCACGACTTCAACTTCATGTACTTTCAATTTTTTTCTTTCAATTAACTCAAGAAGTCTACCTGGTGTTCCAATTGCAATTTGCGGTTTCTCTTTTTTTAGTTTATCGAGCTGACGATTAATATTCGCTCCTCCAATAAACGCCCCAACCTTCAGGCCTGTCCCAGGAGTCAAAACTCTAGTGACTTCAACAATTTGCATCGCCAATTCCTGAGTTGGTGCCACAATCAATGCCTGCAGTCCTTTTTTATCTTTGGCGATCTTAGCAAGCAAAGGTAAAAGGAATGCTAGCGTCTTCCCTGTTCCAGTTTGAGAACGGGCCACAATATCTTGTCCTGATAACGCCTCTGGAATCATTTTTTCTTGAATATCTGTTGGCTCATTGACTCCTAATTTAGCCAATGCCTCAATCACACTTTCTGGTAATGATACTTCATTAAATAACTGTTTCATTTTTATTCATTCCCTCTATAATCATTCACTTTTTTAATTGATCAACATCTTGATCGGTTAAACTTTGGAGCTGATTCAAAAATTCTATTTGAAAAGAAGCAATCCCCTGTTCTTTCGTCCGCTCAAATGCTTTTTCTGCAGCAATTCCATAATAGGCTAACCCTGCTTGCAAAGCATTGACTTCTTCCCCTTTTGCCACTGCTAAAAAGGAAGCTAAAATCCCACCTAATAGGCAACCTGTCCCAACGACTTTCGTTAACCAAGGATGACCATTGGCAACCGCATAATTTTCATGTCCATCACTGACAATGTCTACTTCACCCGTCACAACCGTTAAGCACTTAAATAAACGAGCCGCTTCACTAGCTATTTCCGTATACTCCCCTTCTACCGCACCATCGACCCCTTTAACTTGAACTTCAATACCGACTAACGAAGAAATCTCACCAGCATTTCCGCGTAGGACAGTGACGTTCACTTCTTCTAATATTCGTTTAGCTGACTCTGTTCTTAAAGCCGTTGCTCCTGCTCCAACCGGGTCTAATACAACTGGGACTCCCACTTCATTAGCTGATTTACCAGCAATAATCATCGCCTCGACTTGTTCATGTGATAATGTCCCGATATTTAAAAGTAGGGCTCCGGCCACCTTCGCCATATCGGCGACCTCTTCTTTGGCATATGCCATCACAGGTGAGGCACCGAGTGCGAGCAACCCATTCGCTGTAAAATTAGTAACCACAACATTTGTCATGCTGTGAATGAGTGGATTTTCCTGACGAATTTTTTCTAAATACATAAGGTCACATCCTTTTACTCTCGTTAGTATATATCTACCCCAAAGCTTACCTTTTTTCCATGACGAAAACAAATATAACTTTTTTTCATTTGTCCTGATTAATTTTCTGAAAAATGTCTATACTTAATATTAAGAAACGTATTCCCCCTATTTTTAAGAAGCTTTCCAGTTATTTTTGGAAGCTTCTTTTTTTGCGGATTACGAATGGTAGCCGGTTATTCGTACTGTAATTTTGCCTGAGTGGCTTTTTCATTACTTATCCTCACTTTTTCGCACCGTAATTTTGCCTGAGTGGCTTTTTCATTACTTATCCTCACTTTTTCGCACCGTAATTTTGCCTGAGTGGCTTTTTCATTACTTATCCTCACTTTTTCGCACCGTAATTTTGCCTGCTCGGCTTTTTCATTACCTATCCTCACTTTTTCGCACCGTAATTTTGCCCGCTCGGCTTTTTCATTACCTATCCTCACTTTTTCGCACTATAATTTTGCCTGCTCGGATTTTTCATTACCTATCCTCACTTTTTCGCACCGTAATTTTGCCCGCTCGGCTTTTTCATTACCTATCCTCACTTTTTCGCACTATAATTTTGTCTGCTCGGCTTTTTCATTACCAATTCACCTTTTTTCGCACCCTCCTCCCCTTTTCTTGCCTCCATCCCCTTTTGGTCACCTCTTTCCTCCACGCTCCTTCCCTTTTCTTGTCTCCATCTTTGTTTGGTTACCTATTTCCTTACCGCTCCTTCCCTTTTCTTGTCTCCATCCTTGTTTGGTTACCTCTTTCCTCCACGCTCCTCT
>NZ_ALPT02000053.1 GCF_000292245.2 Alkalihalobacillus alcalophilus ATCC 27647 = CGMCC 1.3604
GATTATAAAGCGAAGTCCGTTTGCTTAGAAGTGAGAATATCAAGGATCAACGCTAAGTTCGCGACATCCTGCCGCAACGCCTTGTACCCACGTCCTGTGGGCAAGGGCAGACTAAAAAGTCGCTTTTTGACTTTATAGGCTGTCCGATTTTTCTCGAACTTCTAACGGACGTAGCTAGATTGATAATAAAGCGAAGCCTGTTTGTTTAGAAGCGAGAAAAAATTAGGGGCGGCTTCTGAAGACGCTTTTTGTCTTCATAAGACGAACCGATTTTTCTCGAGCTTCTAACAGGCGTAGCTAGATTGATTTATAACTCAACTTTCGCATTGAGAAAATCCGTTCAACTAGTTGGCAGAGCGAAAAGGAAACTCCCAAACAAATGCCCTTCGGCTGTCGCTACCAAAACCATACTCCGCGTCCTGCGGGAACCTGGCGAGCCTCCTCGACAAGCCTTGCGGGGTCTCGCTCCACGGTTTATTCCCGCGGGAGTCTCCGTATGGTTTTGTCCGCTTGGGACTCGGGACGATGTTATTAACTCTTTCCTCCTGTTTAAAATGATGTAAACAGTCAAACCTTTAAAGTCAATTTGAGTATTGTATCTCCCTAAAGTCAATCTCGGTTAAGGGTCTATCATACGCTGCAAAAGTTGAGTTTATAAAATATCCTCCTATTCTACATTTTCTACCCTAAAGCTCCTACTCCTTGTCTTTTTCCTCGACATATACCGAAAACTTTCTGACAGCAACATACGCAGATCGCCTTTTCTTTTTTTATTTTGAAGTCTTTTGCCGAATCATGTAAACTATGAATATATTTTATTGTAGGAATGAGGAATGATGATGTTTCAACACACCCATTATAACGGTTCAAAAGAAGAACAATACTCTCTTTTAAATAAACAACTTGACGCATTACTAACAGGAGAAACTGATTTTATCTCCCATCTAGCGAATGCAAGTGCTTTATTGAATCAATTTTTAGAAAATGTGAACTGGGTCGGCTTTTATCTTTTAAAAGAAGATAAATTAATTCTTGGACCATTTCAAGGCTTACCCGCTTGTGTACAAATTCCAGTTGGACGTGGTGTTTGTGGGAGTGCTGTCAAAGAAAATAAAACGATGCTTGTCGCCGATGTACATCAATTTCCTGGCCATATCGCTTGTGACGCTGCATCCCGCTCAGAGATTGTCATTCCATTAAAAAGAGCTGGTGAAATTATCGGAGTTCTTGATATCGATAGCCCAATCGTCGATCGCTTTTGTCAAACCGATCGACTCTCATTAGAAAAATTTGTTCAGACCCTTGAAAAACACCTAGAAATAGCAGAGAGTTAATCACCAAATCAAAAAAACTCAGCAGGTTCATTTCATAACCTTCTGAGTTTTTTATTCATAAAAATCAATAAATACACTCTCTAAACTTTAAGCCCTAATCAATCCAAAAGGAGATAAGAAACGCTTCTTCTCATCGCCTTTAAATTACTCACCCGTATTTGAAAAAACACTCCTTCTAAATAACAGCTTGATTCTTACCTGAATTTTTAGCCATATAAAGGGCTTTATCCGCTTTATCAACGAGCTCCTTTAACGTGATCAATCCCGTCGTTTCAATCTCCCAATAAGAAATCCCACAAGAAACTGTGACTTTTGGTCTTGTTGCACCTGCAATCGCTTTAACGATCCTTTGGGCAATCAAATAACCGGTTTCCTTTGTGACTTTTGGTAAATAAACAGCCAGTTCTTCCCCGCCCCATCTTGCCACAATATCACGGTCTCTCGTCTTATCCTTTAACACTTTGCCTACTTGAACTAATATTTCATCTCCAACTTGATGGCCAAATGTATCATTAACTTGTTTAAAATTATCAATATCAAGCAACAAAAAAGAACCTCTTTGATCCGTTTGAAACGACTTTTGCACTTGGCCATCCAGATAACTACGTGAATACAACTCTGTTAAATGGTCTGTAATAACAAGCCTTTCTAATTCTTCATGAATAATCGAATTCGAAAAGGCTAACGTACAATGCTGAATAATCGCTTGTAGCAGCTTAAAGTCATCAAAATTAAAATGAAAAGGCTGATGGTGCATAACCAAAAAGATTCCTTCTAATTTTTTCTTTCTCATCATCGGAATCGCCAATATAGATTGATAGAAAAAATACTGCAGCGATTGATCATTTTCCGCTTTCCCTATATAAATAGAATCCATCTCAAACTTTACTCGTTCTAATAAATGATTTATTTCAGGTTGAATGCCATTTTGCTGAAAATATTCCGTACTCCCTTTAATTAAGGTAAATTCCTCCGCCTGATTGACTAAAAGAATCCCTACTTCTTCCGCGTGAAAGGATTCAATAATTTGCTTACGAATGAATTCAACTGTATCAACAAGCTTCAAATTCGAATTAATTTCTTTTGAAGTTTGGTTAATTAATTGCAAGTCATAAATAAGCTTTTGGGATTGTTGATAAAGTTCGGCATTTTCTAATGCATTCCCACCGATGTCAGCTAAAAGTTCGATAAAAGACAACTCACTCTTTGTAAAAAGTCGATTTTGTGGAGCCGCAATTTCTAATACCCCATATACCCCTTGTCTACCATGTAGGGGAGCATACAATGTTCTGATTTGTCGTTCTTCACTAATAGCAATTTCAATTTTCCCAGTTAAGTAAACTTTTTCAATTGTTGGATTATCACCATTATCGCGATAATCAAGTAAGTAAACTTTCATACTTTCATCACCATTCCACTCATGGGAAAGCATAACTTTTACTTTAAACCCAACAAAAACCTCTTGAATAACGTCAATAATTTCACTTAACACATCACCAATATTCATTGACGAATGCAATTTTTTCGTAACTTGTAATAATAAATCCTGATTTCGAGACTGATGTTGAGCTTTTTCTAGTTCATATCCTTGAATAAACAAAGCTATTAAGTCATCAAATAGACCATCACCATAAGGTTGTTTTGCTGGTAATGAATATCCAAACAAAATATAACCAAGTAAGGTCTCTTCTTTCTCAATCGGAATGAACGTAAAATGTTGATGTTCACTACCATTAACAAGTTTTGAATGAAATACACCCTTTTGTGGATTAATCACAAGTTCATTATTCCAATTTACTTCATTTTTGAAGACATCATTTGAACTCACCAAAACCATTAATTCATCATTAACATTTTCAAGTACGGTTACACATAGTTCTTCCTTATATGTATCGTTCACAAGCTCAACTAAAGCTTTTGATATGGCTGTCCAATTTATATGAAAGTTTGTTTTCTTTAGAATGTTCGTCGTGCACAATTTAAAAAAATCATCATTTTTATCGTCATTATTAATTTTCACTTTTAACCTACTCATCATCTCATGTTTATCCTTTAAGGGTCTTTCCTCACTTGGAGAAACGACAAAAAAATACATTCCTTCTCCTGCTAAAAATGTCTCTTCGGCATAATAGTCGTATTTTTCATCCTTTGCATAAAGTTGCTTTTTCTGGATTAATTGTTGACATTTTTTATGAATATATTCTTCCATTTCAGAATCAAACCCATGAAAATAGGCTAACTTAGTATCTACTTGATTGCCTAAAAGAAACGCAATGGATTCAGTTAATGATTGGGTTTGCGTATGAAGTTGATTGAGGATTTTCATAAAGAATTGATATTCCTCACTTGTTGCTTGCTCATTAACTTTAATTGCAACGTTCAATCATCTCACCACCATCCATATATTCGTTTACTCATCTTAACAGCTTTTATTAATCCTCAAGTAATAGACCTATCTATTCTACCCAATTTATTATCCATTAAAAAGTTATAGGTCTTTTTTTCATTCAATTATAAATGATCTGTATAAAATATACTACTATATATCTTTAGTTTTTTTCTAAAAATTCTCATTTTTGTTATTGAGAGTTTTATTCAAAACTCATTGACTTTCTAAAACAAAAAATGTACAATGGAATTTGTGTGAAATAGGACAGCAAAGGTATGATAATATGTTCTTGTTTTTGTTCCTCTAATTTAAGAGGTGCATCACGTAACTTCAAGCTGTCGGGGCGAAGATGCATGAAAGCAAAATCATTCATATTAATGAACTCTGCCTTCTGTTGTTATTTTGCAACATCAAAATAACAAGGAGGAGTCAAACATGGCTCGATATACAGGTCCATCTTGGAAACTATCTCGTCGTTTAGGAGTTTCTTTAAGCGGCTCAGGTAAAGAATTAGCAAAACGTCCGTATGCTCCAGGGCAACACGGTCCAAACCAACGTAAAAAACTTTCTGAATACGGTTTACAACTTCAGGAAAAACAAAAATTACGTCATATGTATGGTGTAAATGAGCGTCAATTCCGTCGCATTTTTGATGATGCTGGTAAAATGACTGGTATCCACGGTGAAAACTTCATGATTCTTTTAGAATCTCGTTTAGATAACTTAGTTTACCGTATGGGTCTTGCTCGTACTCGTCGTGCAGCTCGTCAATTAGTTAACCACGGTCACATCGTTGTAGATGGTGGACGCGTTGATATCCCATCTTACCGTGTGAAAGTTGGTCAAGTTATTTCTGTTCGTGAAAAATCACGTAACCTTGATGTTATCAAAGAAGCTTTAGATGTGAACAACTTTGTTCCTGCTTACGTTTCTTTTGATGCTGATAAATTAGAAGGTTCTTACACTCGTTTACCAGAGCGTTCTGAACTTCCAGCAGAAATCACTGAAGCTCTTATCGTTGAGTTCTACTCTCGTTAATTTCAGATTCAAAAACCTCTTAAAACCTTGTTACATCAAGGATTTAAGAGGTTTTTTCTCATATTTACAAAATAAAGTTTCTCCTCCCCACTTTCTATGATGCTTTTTTAGTTTTAAATAATGATGCTCTTAAACAAATGCCCTTGACACGTTTGAAAAGCGAGAACGTACTATCACACCAAACGGATAAACTGCGCATTAAGAAAATATTATAGACCCTCCGGCTGTCGCTCCCAAAACCATACTCCGCGTCCTGCGGGAACCTGGCGAGCCTCCACGGCAAGGAGCGGAGTGTCCTTCAACAGCCTACGAAGAGATGTATTCTGACTGTCAACGATTGAACCGTTCATGTAAAGTCCATTTGAGTCTTGTATCGCCCTAAAGTCAATCTCTATCAACGGTTACGGGTCCATTATACGCTGCGAAAGTTGAGTAACTTAATATTTACTTTAGCAGTTTTCTAAAAAAAACCAGTTTCATAGCAATGATTGCCACAAAACCAGTCCTTCCTTTAATTCGCTTTTTGCTCGTCCATTAGATGACAAGCTACTTCTTGATAGCCACTTTTACTTACACTTTGCAGCTTTGGCTCCTCTTGTCTACAACGCTCATACGCATACGGACAACGTGTATGGAAACGACACCCTTGTGGTGGATCGATTGGTGAAGGAACGTCCCCTTTTAATAAAATTCGCTCTTTCTTTTGTTTAATGTTCGTACTTGGTATTGCCGATAACAATGCTTGGGTGTAAGGGTGCTTCGGTTCATTAAATAACGATTTTTTATCGGCCACTTCGACAATCTTGCCAAGATACATCACAATAATTCGGTCTGAGATATGACGAACAACCCCTAAATCATGTGAGATAAACAAATAGGTTAACTTAAATTTTCTTTGAAGCTCTTTTAAAAGATTTAACACTTGAGCTTGAATCGAAACATCCAATGCTGAAACCGCCTCATCACAGACAATTAACTTAGGATTAACCGAGAGAGCTCGAGCAATCCCGATACGCTGACGTTGACCACCACTAAATTCATGTGGGTACCTATCTAATTGATGTTCCCCAATTCCTACTGTTTCTAATAACTCTCTCACTTTATCTCTTCGTTGGTTTTTCGGTACGACATTTTGAATTTTCATCGTTTCTTCAAGGATTTGACTCACGGTTTGTCTTGGGTTTAAAGACGCATATGGGTCCTGAAAAATAATTTGCATATCTTTTCGTTTTTTTCTCATTTGCGACGTGCTAAGTGAAAGCAAATCTTCCCCTTGAAAATTAACACTACCGGAATATGGGTTATCAAGCCTTAAGATCGCACGCCCTGTCGTTGACTTTCCACAACCAGATTCTCCAACAATACTAACTGTCTCCCCTTCATTAACAGTAAAAGAAATGTCATCAACGGCTTTGACATGGTTAACGGTTCGTCCAAAAATACCACCCTTAATTGGGAAATACTGTTTTAACTCTTTAACTTCTAATAGTGTTTGCTGTTCACCCATTTGCGTTCACTGCCTTCCCTGCATTTTCCCATTCCTCTGTATGAATCCAACAACGAACTTTTTCTCCATTCGATAATTCCTCTAACTCTGGTAATTTCTTCGTGCACATTTCCTTAGCAAACGCACATCTTGGGGCAAAACGGCATCCTTCAGGCAAATTAAATGGACTTGGCACAGAACCAGGAATAATCGCTAAATCTCCTTCAACATCTTCATCATGTTTTGGTACCGAATTCAACAACCCAATCGTATAAGGATGTTTCGGATCAGTAAAAATCGTTTCAACCTCTGCATATTCGACCACTTTCCCACAGTACATGACGGCGACCTTATCACACATCTCGGCAACAACACCTAAATCATGGGTAATGATCATCAAGGATGTTCCTAACTCGGATTGAAGGTTTTTAATCAGCTCTAATATTTGAGCTTGGATCGTTACGTCTAATGCTGTTGTCGGTTCATCAGCGATTAATAATTCTGGATTACAGGCAAGTGAAATCGCAATCATCACACGTTGACGCATCCCCCCAGAAAGTTCAAACGGGTATTGTTTCGCTCGTTTTTCAGGTGAAGGAATCCCTACTAGTTTCAACATGTCCACTGCTTTATTCCAGGCTGCTTTATGATCTAGCTTTTGATGAATACGTACAGATTCAGCAATTTGTTCCCCACATGTTAAGGTCGGGTTTAAAGAAGTCATCGGTTCTTGGAAAATCATTGAAATGTTATTTCCACGAATTTTTCGCATTTCTTTTTTACTTTTATGAACGAGGTTTTCCCCTTTAAAAATAATTTCGCCTTCTTTAATTTTTCCAGCTGGCTCTTGTAAAAGACGAAGAATGGAAAGCGACGTAATACTTTTACCCGAACCAGACTCTCCAACAATTCCTAACGTCTTTCCTTTTTCAATTGAAAAATCTACACCATCTACGGCCTTGACCTCTCCGTCACCAGTAAAAAAGGAGGTACATAAATTTTTCACTTCAAGAATATTCTCATTTTTTATCATAGTCATTGAATGCCACCACCTTAACTTAAGTCCACACGTTTATTTAAGAATCGATATGAGATATCTACTGCTAAATTGACGAATACGAATAATAGGGCACAGACTAGAATAGCTCCTTGTACCATTGGAAAATCATGAGCTCGAATCGAATCAACGATCAAACGTCCAAGTCCATTAATGGCAAAAACTTGTTCTGTTACAACGGCCCCTCCTAATAATGAGCCAAACTGTAAGCCAACGACTGTTACAACTGGGATAAGGGCATTACGCAGAGCATGTTTATAAATAACCACTTTTTCCGAGACACCTTTTGCATGAGAAGTACGGATATAATCTTGGTCCAACACTTCTAACATCGCTGAGCGAGTCATCCGAGCAATAATAGCCGCTCCGACTGTCCCTAAAGTGATCGTTGGTAAAACCATTTGTTGCCATGTTCCCCAACCAGCCACCGGTAAGACTCCAAAATGAACAGAGAAAACATAAATTAACATAATCCCAAGCCAGAAGTTTGGCATTGATAAACCAAATAAAGCAATTAACATTAAACCGACATCTGAAAAAGAATATTTTCGAGTTGCTGAAATAATTCCGGCAATAAGTCCAAATACAACAGCTAGAGCTGTACCGAGGATAGCTAATTGAGCCGTAATCCAAAAACGCGAATCAAAAATTTCTTGAGCGACTGGTCGATTTGTGCGAATTGAATTTCCTAAATCTCCAGTAACCGCATTGCTGACAAAACGTAGATATTGTTGATGTGGCGGATCATTTAAACCAAGATTTTCTCTCATTTGTTCAATTTGTTCGGGATTCGCATTCTCTCCGGCGATAATTCGAGCCGCATCTCCTGGAATCAAATACATCATTAAAAATACAGCTAAGGTCACTCCGATTAATACAGGAATTGTTTGGACAATTCTTCTTACTATAAATAAAAACATGTTCGTTCACCTTCCCATCTTAATTCTTTGATTTCGGATCTAATGCGTCACGTAACCCATCTCCAAATAAGTTAAAGCCAATAACAACAAATAAAATGGCTAACCCTGGGAATAATGTGACATGCGGTGCTTGGGCAATATAACTACGTCCTTCAGACAACATTCGTCCCCATTCAATTGCTGGTGGCGTAGTTCCTAATCCGAGGAAGGAGAGCGCACTAGCTGTAATAATCGCAGATGCAATATATAAGGTCGTTTGAACTATGATCGGCGACATTATGTTTGGCAAAACATGTTTTGTGATTATTCTAAAATTGTTCGCTCCAACCGCTTTGATCGCATCAATATACTCCAACTTTTTCACGGTTAATGTTGAACCTCGAACAATCCTAGCAAAACTCGGAATCGCATAAAACGCAACAGCAATTACAACATTTGTTGTACTTGCTCCAAGAATACTAATAATTGCTAACGCTAATAAAATTCCTGGGAATGCTAGTAACACATCACAAATTCTCATAATTAATGTGTCGACCCATCTTCCGTAATAACCGGAAACAATCCCTAATAAAATTCCAATTATGGCCCCAAGAACGGTAGAAGCAATACCAATTGATAATGAAAGCCTAGCTCCATACAAAATTCGGCTTAGTATGTCACGTCCTTTATCATCTGTTCCGAACCAATTCTCAAAAGAGGGAGGTTGTAATTTATTCCCATAATCTTGAGTTATGGGATCATACGGAGCAAGGAGTGGCCCGATTATCGCTAAAACCATAAAAAAGATAATGATAATGGCTCCTGCTAATGCTGCTTTATTTTTGGCTAGCTTTTTATAAAAACTATTCCACCTTATCAATCTAGTATTTTGTGGTGTGGGAGTATTAATTGCTACTGGTCCCATTTGTGGCTGCTGCTCCATCGCTTTTCATCCTTTCACTCATCAATCAATTAATAATTAAAATAATGTCCTAAAACCTATAGGCAAAATAATCCCTCTATAAAATAATTATGTTTTCTTCCATCCCCCTTTCAGTAAAAATAGATTTTCAATTATGTACTTTAGAAAATCAAAATTATTATAGTATTATTGGATAATAAGGAATAAAAACCCTTATTATCTATATAAACTAGTTTCAAAGGAAAACTAGTTTTTTTATTGAAATACTAACATAACTATTCAAAACTTTCAAAATAATATTGTAAATTATTATTTTTTAAATTATTATATAGTTTGTAATAGTCAAATAACTAACCTTGAAGGGGGACAATCAAATGAAACAAAGAAAGAAATGGCTACTTATGCTTGTGTTTTCTTTTGTAGCAGCAATCGTACTTGCCGCTTGTGGTGGCAATACGGAGACAGAAGGAGACCCATCTGATGATGGAGCAGGTACAGATGACACAGACAACACAGAAGAAGTAGTAGGAGAAGCTGCTGAGGGCGGAGAATTAATTTTCGTTACTCCTTCAGATGCTCCAACACTTGACCCTCATGGTGTCAATGATACAGCATCAAATACAGCCACTTCACAAATGCTTGAAAGATTAACAGACTACAATGAAGATGGAGAAGTTATTCCATTACTAGCAGAGAGCTTCGAGCCTATCAATGATTTAACTTGGGAATTTAAATTAAGAGAAGGAATTAAATTCCACGATGGGACAGACTTTAATGCAGAAGCTGTTAAAGTTTCATTAGAGCGTATCCTTGATGAAGAATTCGCTTCTCCTAAACGAGTGATTCTTGCAATGATTTCAGAAGTAGAAGTTATTGATGATTACACTGTACAAATTTCAACAGAAGAGCCATTTGCTGCACTTCCAGCTCACTTAGCCCATAATGCAGGTTCAATCATTGCTCCTTCTGCTATTGAAGAAGAGAACAATGGTGGAAAAACAGTTGACGAAAACCCAATCGGTACTGGTCCATTTGAACTTGACAGTTGGAACCGTGGTGCGGAAATCCTAATGGTAAAAAATGAAAATTACTGGGGTGAAGGTCCATACCTTGACTCAATTAAATTCATTTCCGTTCCTGAGCAAGCTACACGTGTGGCTATGTTAGAAAGTGGAGAAGCCCACATTATGTTAGTAGGTGCTTCTGATGTGAACCGTGTAGAAGCAATGTCTCAAATTGAAATCGACCGTGTTTCTGGTACACGTATGGACTATGTCGGTATTAACCTGGAAAAAGAGCCATTTGATGACAAATTAGTTCGTCAAGCTGTAGCAATGGCCATTAATAAAGATGATGTAGTTGATGGAATTTTAGATGGACAAGGTGTTCCAGCCGTTGGTCCACTTGCTCCAACTGTTGTTGGTAACCACCAAGATCTAGTACCACTTCCATATGATGTAGAAGGTGCGAAAGAATTATTAGCAGAAGCTGGTTATGCTGATGGTTTCTCAACAACTATCTTTGTAAATGACGGTAGTAAAGAGCGTGCTGATATTGCCGAGTTTGTTCAAACTCAGTTAGCAGAGATTGGCATTACAGTTGATATTGAAGTGATTGAGTGGGGTGCTTTCTTAGAGAAAACAGCCGCTGGTGAGCACGAATTATTCGTTTTAGGATGGACGACAGTAACAGGTGATGCTGACTATGGTTTATACAACCTTTTCCATTCTTCACAATTCGGTGATCCTGGTAACCGTTCTTTCTACAGCAATTCTCGCGTTGATGAGCTACTTGACTTAGGTCGTACAAGTACCGATCAAGATGAGCGTAATCAAGCTTATAAAGAAGTATCTGAAATTCTAGTAGATGAAGTACCAATGATTTATTTACATCACCCAGACTTCGTACACGGCATGAACGGCGTATCATCTGGTTTATTCGTAAACTTCAGTGGTACACCATTCTTCAAAGATGTACAGTTAGCTCAATAATTTTTACAAAAAAAAGGCTGCACTAGGTCAATCATGACCTCGGTGTAGCCTTTTTTAATCGTTAAACTCCTACTCTATGAATACATATAAATAAACAGCGGTGTTAAACAGGTCGCAACAACGGCCATTAATAAAAAGGACAACGTGCTAATCGCACCAGCTTCATCATCGGTCTCCATAAGCCGTGCTGTGCCAATTGCATGTGCCGTGGCTCCCATCGCAATTCCCTTTGCAATCGAATGAGATACTTTCGCCTTCTTAAAAAGAAAAGGACCCGTAATTGCCCCAATCATTCCAGATATCGTACAAATCGCCGCCGTAAACGAAGCAATTCCGCCATATATATAAGCCAGTTCAATCGCAATTGCCGCGGTAGTGTTTCGAAGTAGCATTGATTTAATGACTTCCATTGGAATATCCAACAACCATAAAAAAATTGTCCCTAAAAACATCGCAAGAACCGCAGCAAATGTGAGCCAAAATAAGATCAAGGGCAGGATCTTCAATAATCGTTTTCGGTGATAATAAAGTGGGAAACTAAGAGCTACAATAGCCGGTCCTAAAAAGTAATCAATCCACTTTGCCCCAATATGATAATCCGAAAAAGGAATATCAAAAATGATTAAAATACAAATAATGACGACAGTACTAAAGAATACAGGTAGTAGCAGACTCCATTTTGTTTTTTATAAAAATAGAGAGAGCCTAAATAAATCCCAATTGTTAAAAATATCCAAAATAAGGCTATTATATTCATTATTGTTTCTCCTGGTTCACAAGCCTTTTTTCAATTAACCAGGAAGTTACAAAAATGACGACGATCGTGCTCATAATCAAAGTCACAAAAATGAACAAACCCGTTAATGAAACTAGCTCTGTATATTGAATAATTCCAACAGTGACTGGAACAAAAAAAAGCGGGAGATACATTATGAGTGTGTCTGCTCCTGGCTTTCCCCATTTGTATAATTTATCTTTTCCGATTAATAAAGTTAGAAACATGAGTGCCATCCCTATTAAACTACCAGGAATAAATGGAAGAAACATAGAGTGAATCCAAACCCCTAGTGCATTATATAAAGTTAAGACACTAACTCCAACAAGCACATAAATCACCTTCATTTTCCCACCCCATTAAAAATCGTTCTAAAAAGATTGAGGCTGTTCCAGAAAGTCATCAATAATGACTCATCGGCAGCCCCTCCTTTTCAACTGTTAGACAATTTTCGCGAATTTACGTTTTCCAACTTGAATAATTAAGCCCGGTGTGACATCCACTTGCTGTTGAACATCGTTAACCTTTTCTTCATTCAACTTTACTCCACCATTTTGGATCATACGTCTCGCTTCTCCTTTTGATGATTGAAGTTTTAATTGAACAAGCAAATCGACAATCCAAATTTGAGCCTCACCCTCCCACTTCACTTCAGGAATATCGTCTGGAAGAGCTCCTTTTTGGAAGACCGTTTTAAAATATTGGACGGCCTCTTCGGCTTCTTTTTGACCATGGTACATTTCTACAAACTTAGCACCTAAGTTCATTTTTGCGTCCCGTGGATGAACCGTACCGTCTTTTAATCCAGCTTCTAGAGCCTCAACCTCCTCTATTGCTAAGTCGGTTGCGAGCTTGTAATATTTGATCATTAGTTCATCCGGAATTGACATGGACTTTCCAAAGATTTCATTTGGTGCTTCATCAATTCCAATATAGTTATGAAGGGACTTAGACATCTTTCTTTCTCCATCTAAACCTTCAATTAGTGGCAACGTCATGACGATTTGTTTTTCTTGACCGTATGCTTCTTGGAGCTGACGACCCATTAATAAGTTAAACTTTTGATCCGTTCCACCAATTTCAACATCTGTTTCCATCGCAACAGAATCATAACCTTGCATTAATGGATAGAAAAATTCATGAATTGAGATCGCTTGCCCTGATTTATAACGTTTTTCAAAGTCATCACGCTCAAGCATTCTCGCAACCGTCACATTTCCAGCAAGGTTAATAACATCTTCAAACGATAACTTCTTTAACCATTCTGAATTGTAATAAAGTGTTGCCTTATCCATATCCAATACTTTTCCATATTGTTCCACATATGTTTTAGCATTTTCTAACACTTGTTCATCTGTTAATTGCTTTCGTGTTTCTGATTTCCCAGTTGGATCGCCAATTCTTCCTGTAAAATCACCAATTAACATTTGGACTTGGTGACCTAACTCTTGAAACTGTCTTAGCTTATGAAGCACAACTGTATGACCTAAATGAACATCTGGTGCAGAGGGATCCATTCCTAGTTTTACTTTTAATGGCTTACCTGTGACAATCGAGCGAGCAATTTTTTTGCGGAATTCCTCTTCTGGGACGATTTCTACAACTCCACGTTGCAATAAATTAAATTGACGTTCGACTTCCTCTTTTTGCTCAACCGTTAGTTTTAAATCTTCCATCTTCATTCCTCCAACTATTCTTCATTTTTTCCATAAAAAAATCCCTCCTCCCTACACAAAGGGACGAGGTTATCGCGTTACCACCCTAATTGAAGCCTTTCGAAAAAGACTTCCACTCGATTCGATAACGGCGTAACCGTTTCTTGCTACTCACAAGAAATGCTCCAGGTCCGTACTTCAAACACACCTTGTACTGATTTTCACCGACCATCAGTTCTCTACTTTTTACAAAAGTGTCTTCTACTTTTACCCTTCAACACACAAATATAGCTTTACAGAAATACAATTGCTTTCTTTTTACCACATATCTTCTTTTCATGTCAAATAACAGGAGGAATATGGTTGAAAGGATAGGAACTACGGCTATCATATGCTATAATATGGCTGTTATAAGGAGGTTCGATATGAAAAAATTATTTTCAACAATTTCCGAACAATTTAGGTCCTTTACAGATTGGTTACATCGGACAAAAATTATCCGTAGCATCGGCATTACATATCAAGTTTTATGGAATTTATTGCTAATTTTTATCATATTAGGAGCAATGTCACTCTTTTTTGCCGGTGGTGCATTTGCAGGTTATTTTGCTTCTCTAGTCGCCGATGAACCATTGCGTTCTTCTGAAGAAATGCTCATAGAAATCTATGACTATGAAGAGACCAGTGAAATATATTTTGCCAATGATGAATACTTAGGTAAAGTTCCAACTGAGCTTGAACGTGAAGAAATTCCGCTAGAGCAAGTATCAGAATATGTCATTCAAGCCTTAATTGCAACAGAAGACGAACACTTTTTTGAACATGAAGGTATTGTTCCAAAAGCGATTTTGCGTGCTACTTTACAAGAGTTTGCAAACTCCAGTGTTCAAACAGGTGGAAGTACAATCACTCAACAGTTAATTAAGCAGCAAATTTTAACGAGTGAAGTTTCCTTTGACCGAAAAGCAACGGAAATTCTATTAGCTATGCGCCTTGAGCAGTTTATGGAAAAAGAAGAAATTCTAGAAGCTTATTTAAATGTTGTTCCATTTGGTCGGAATGCATCCGGTCGCCAAGTTGCTGGTGTTCAAGCTGCTGCTGAAGGTCTTTTCGGAGTCGATGCGAGTGAATTAAATATTCCTCAAGCTGCCTTTATAGCCGGTTTACCGCAAAGTCCATTTGGGTACACCCCCTTTACAAGTAATGGCGATGTCAAAGAAAACTTTGATGCTGGTTTAAATCGAATGCGGAATGTCTTAACTAATATGTATGAAGTCGGCTACATTACAGAAGAGGAATACCAAGAAGCTCTCACTTATGATATTCGCGAGAACTTAACCGATGCAACGGCATCACCTTTACAGGATTACCCTTATTTAACGAATGATATATTAAGAAGAGCAACAGAGATTTTAGCGAAACAGGCTCTTGAAGCAGATGGTATTAAGCTTTCAGAAATTGAAGATGCCGAAGAACGAACGGCTATAATGAACGAATACGAAGCTACCGCGGCCCAGAATCTACGCCGAAATGGGTACAAAATCCATACGACTATTAATAAAGAATTATATGATGCCTTACAAGTAGCTGCTGTACAAAATGAAGCCCTATTAGGCAGACCGAAACCAAGTATTATTGATCCTTCTATTATGCAAGAGGAAGAGCTTGGTGTTAGCGTAATCGAAAATTCAACTGGTGCTGTTCTTGCATTTGTCGGTGGTCGTGATGAAAAAACAACGACAAACCAATACAATTTTGCCACAACAGCTGTCAGGCAAACCGGTTCGACGATGAAGCCGTTATTAGGGTATGCCCCAGGTATGGATTACGGGACCGTTCAACCAGGCTTTGTTATCCCTGATACACCAGAAAATTTTAAAACTGGAGAGAAAGGGCCAATCTCAAACTATGAAGGTGGCTATCGTGGTCTGCTAACGGTTCGAGAATCGCTTCATTCATCTCGAAATATTCCTGCAGTACGTGCATTTAATACCGTACCTCATGAATTAAGTAAAGAAGTATTTGATAAATTAGGGTTCTACCATCGAGAAAATGCTCTTCCTGAATCAACTGCATTAGGCCCGATTGAAATGACTGTTGAGCAAAATGTAAATGCCTACGCAACCTTTGCAAATGGCGGGAAATTTATCGAAGCTTATATGATTGAAACAATTGAAACAAAAGATGGAAAAACCATTTATGAACATGAGATCAATCCTGTTGAAGTTTATAGCCCACAAACATCTTATTTAATGATCGATATGTTACGTGGTGTGTTAACTAATGGAACAGCAAGTCGGTTAAGTGCCCCGAATAAATTAGCTGGCAATACAGACTGGGCTGGTAAAACAGGAACAACTTCAAGTGAAAGAGATTATTGGTTTGTGGCCACAAGCCCGAAAATATCAATGGGAATCTGGTATGGTTATGAACATAATATGTCACTTAATAGTGGTTATAACCAACGAACACTCGATATTTGGGCCAATTTAGCTAATACGATTCATAAGGTATCACCGGAATTATTAGCCTCAGGTGAACGTTTTCAAGCTCCTGACGGCATTGTGAGTCGTCAAGTGTGTACATTGACAGGGACACTCCCTTCAAAGGCTTGTCAGGACGCAGGGTATGTAAAAACTGAATTATTCAATTCAAAATTTGTCCCATCGCAACAAGATAATAGTGGTGCAGCACGATACGTCACCATCGATGGTAGAAACTATAAAGCATTAGATTCGACTCCATCAGAATTTACTGAACAAGGGATAACCGTCTCATTTAATAACTGGAATATAAATAATATTAGCCAATACCTACCTGATAATATGAAAAACATTGTTCCTAATAATAATGCTCCAGATAACGGCAACACACCTGGCAAAGTTTCTGGTGTAAAAGTAAGTGGGTCAACCTTATCCTGGAGTAAACACGGAGCCAGTGATATTGTCGGTTACCGCATTTATCAAGCTGATAACGGTAGTGATAATTTTAGCCGTGTCGCTAGTGTAAAAATGAATACGACCACTAGTCATAAAGTTAGCGGTGGCTCTAAAGCTTATTATGTGACCGCCGTTGATACAAGAGGGAATGAATCCCCAGCTTCCGATATTGCCAAAGGAAGCGACTGGGTTAGTGCTGAAGAGAAAGAAAAGAAAGCCGAACAAGAGCGTCAAAAACGTGAGGAAGAAGAACGTCAAGAACGCGAAGAAGAAGAACGTCGCCAGCAAGAAGAGGCAGATAACGAAACTGATAATAACGATGGAGATAATAGTACTGAAGATAATAACGATGAGAATGATGATTAATTTGATAAATGAGGAAAGCCACACCGATGAGGTGCGGCTTTTTTGTATCTCCTTTGAGCTTAAAAACCTAAGCAGCCTTTCAAATCCCCCATCCAAAAGTCTCTCTTCTTCCTCCTATCAAAAAGTGACTGAACTCACATAAAATGTGAATCCAGCCACTCCATAAACTAGTTTTTAGTCTTCCATTGTTGATAAGTCACCTGTTGGCAGGTCAAGCTCCCAAGCCTTCAGTACACGTCTCATAATTTTTCCACTACGCGTTTTTGGTAGTTTTTCACGGAATTCAATTTCTCTTGGTGCTGCGTGTGCAGAAAGCCCGTTTTTAACAAATACACGAATTTCTTCTCTTAACTCATCCGTAACCTCATACCCGTCACGTAATGCGATAAAGGCTTTAATAATTTCACCACGGACCGGATCCGGTTTTCCAATAACCCCGGCCTCAGCAATCGCTGGATGCTCGACAAGCTTACTTTCGACTTCAAATGGTCCAACTCGCTCCCCAGAGGTCATAATCACGTCATCAACACGTCCTTGGAACCAGAAGTAGCCATCTTCATCCATATAGGCAGAGTCTCCTGATACGTACCAGCCATCAATCTCAAAATAGCTGTTATACTTCGGCTCGTTTTTCCAAATCGCTCTCATCATTGATGGCCAACCTTTTTTAATGGCTAGGTTACCCATCCGATTAGGAGGAAGCACATTACCTTGGTTATCAATAATCGCTGCTTCAACACCTGGAATCGGTTTACCCATTGAACCAGGACGGATTTCCATTGCTGGATAATTACAAATTAACTGAGCACCCGTTTCTGTCATCCACCACGTATCATGAATTCGTAAATTAAATACTTTCATCCCCCAACGAACAACTTCTGGGTTTAGCGGTTCCCCAACACTTAATACGTGACGAACGCTTGATAAATCGTATTTTTCTACAACGGTATCACCAGCACTCATAAGCATTCTAAAAGCAGTTGGTGCACTATACCAAACGGTTACATTATATTTTTGTAATGTTTCATACCAATCTGCTGGGCTAAAACGTCCACCTTTTACGACATTCGTTACACCAGCAAGCCATGGTCCAAAAATACCGTAAGATGTTCCAGTTACCCAACCTGGGTCAGCTGTACACCAGTAGACATCTTCTTCTTTTAAATCTAGTACCCATTTAGCCGTTTGGTAATGTTGGATCATCGCATTGTGAACATGAAGGACACCTTTAGGTTTTCCAGTAGAGCCAGATGTGTAATGTAAAATTAATGGATCTTCAAGATCAACCCATTCTACTTCGAACTCATCACTTGCTTTATTAAATTGGCTTAAGAAATCAACAATTTTGTCGTCTTCTTTTACTTTATCATCAATGATTAGAATTTTTTCTAGTGCTGGTAAATCCCCGACTGGCACACGTTCCAATAACGCTGGTGTTGTAACTAATACTTTTGCTTCACTATCTTCCAGACGATCTCTTACCGCACCTTCCATAAATGCCTCAAAAAGAGGTCCAACAATAGCTCCTAATTTAATCGTTCCTAATAGAGCAAAATAGAGCTCAGGTGAACGTGGCATAAAAATAAAAACACGATCTCCTTTTTCTACTCCTACTTCTTTTAAAACATTTGCCGCTTTATTTGAATTTCGTTTCATTTCTTCATATGTAAACGACTCATCTCGTTTAGCATCATTATAATATAACGCAATTTGTGAAGCCTTTTCGCCAACAGCATGACGATCGATTGCTTCATAAGCTAAATTGACTTTTCCCGTATCATTCCAAGAGAATTGCTCTTTCACTGATTCCCAATTGAACGACTTTACAGCCTCATCATAGTCTTTTAAATTGTAGTTCCCATTTACAGATGGAAGCGCTTGCACTTTCATTTAACATCTTCCTCTCTTATTTTCAATTTACAAAATTATTATATAACATCCTGAAAATTTATTCAATTTAAAATGTTCAATTATGACAAAAAACTGTCAATTTAATATTTTGAAAAGTTCATCTTTTCTTTATGTTATGATAAACTCAAGATGTGAAATAGCTTTTTAAAGGTGGTTACAAATAAAGATGATACATCATAAAACCTATGCCAAAACCGAAATACCTTATCAGGATCGAACGATTATACTAGAAGGGCCTGTTCCAGCCGAACGACTAGCAACCTATCATTTTCACGAAGATTTAACTTCTTTTAGACCTGTTAAAGAACAGAAAGAAGCATTATTAGAAATTGCTGAATTACCTGAAGGTCGAATCAATATTATTCGTGACGAAGAAACCGTTGTAGGTTATGTGACATTCCATTATCCCGACCCACTAGAACGATGGTCAGAGGGAAATATTGAGAACTTAATTGAGTTAGGAGCTATTGAAATCGCTCCAGATTATCGACGAGTTCGGGCTGGAAAAACGATGCTAGAATTATCGGTTCAAGATCCCATTATGGAAGATTATATTCTTATTACAACTGAATATTATTGGCATTGGGATCTTAAAGGAAGCGGTTTAGATGTATGGGAATATCGAAAAATGATGGAAAAAATGATGAATGCTGGGGGACTTATTTGGTTTGCCACAGACGATCCGGAGATTAGTTCTCATCCTGCAAACTGCTTAATGGCACGGATCGGAAAAAATGTAAAACCAGAAACCATTCAAGAATTTGATCAACTACGGTTTCAAAACCGATTTATGTATTAATAATTTAAGGAAGTGACGTTCAATGATTGTAGAAGAAATCATGCAAAAAGAAGTCATTACTTTACAAATAAACGCAACAATTCAAGAAGCCATTCAGACACTTGAAGAAAACCGAATCCGTCATTTACCGATTATGAATGAAAATAACCATTTAGTTGGCATTATTTCCGACCGGGATATTCGTGATGCAAGACCATCTATTTTTTCAAACAAACAGGATGATGATGTATTAAGTCAGCCAATTACTAATCTAATGACCACAAATGTGATTACGGCTCACCCTCTTGACTTTATTCAAGATGCTTCTTCTATCTTTTATTCTCATCGAGTCGGTTGTTTACCAATCTTAGACAACCAAAAATTAGTCGGCATTATTACTGAAAAAGAAGTTCTTTATTGTTTAACTGAATTAATTGGTGCTCATCAACCAAGCTCACATATTGAAATTAAAGTACCTAATAAAATGGGAGTACTTGCAGATGTAGCCTCTATTTTTAAAAACTATAAAATAAATATCATTAGTGTGATCGTCCGTCCATGTGACAACCAAGGAGACAAAATACTTATTTTTCGTATCCAAACGATCGACCCAAGACGTGTCATCCAAGAAATTCATGCAGCTGGATATGAAGTATTGTGGCCAAGCATCCCAGGAGGAACAAGATGACTTTACAATCTGCCTTTATTTATTCATCCGAACAACTAGGCTACCGATTTAATGATAACCATCCTTTTAATCATATGCGTTTGCAACTAACATACGATCTATTAAAAAATTCAGCTGCTCTTGATGAGACGAACATCTTAAAACCTCGAATGGCAACCGACGAAGAAATTGCTTATGTACATCATCAAGATTATATTGACGCTGTAAAAAAAGCAGGAGAAGATACCATTGATGCCCATACTGCCGATTGTTATGGTCTAGATACTGAAGATACTCCTATTTTTAAAAACATGCATCAAGCATCTGCTTTATTAGTTGGTGGTACATTAACAGCCGTTGAAGCAGTCATGAGTGGCCAGTTTCAACATGCCCTCCATCTTGGCGGCGGCCTACACCACGGATTCCGTGGCAAAGCTTCTGGTTTTTGTATTTATAATGATAGTGCGATTGCCATTGAGTATTTAAAAAGACATTATCAAGCACGCGTTTTATATATTGATACAGATGCTCATCATGGCGATGGCGTGCAATTTGCTTTTTATGACGATCCATCTGTTTGTACATTAAGCATCCATGAAACAGGTCGTTATTTATTCCCTGGTACTGGACAAACAAATGAAATTGGTTCAGGACATGGATATGGTTATTCAATTAATGTACCAATCGATGCATTTACTGAGGATGATTCTTTTTTAGAAGTTTATGAAACCGCTCTCCGAGAAGTCATTGAGTTTTTTAAACCTGATGTGATCTTGACACAAAATGGAGCAGATGCTCACTTTCAAGATCCATTAACACATTTATCCGTCTCTTTAAAAAGCTTTCATTATATCCCTAAACTTGCACATGAACTGGCCCATGAATATTGTAATGGGAAATGGATTGCTGTTGGTGGAGGTGGTTATGATATTTGGGATGTCGTCCCTCGTGCTTGGAGCTCTATCTGGCTAGAAATGAGTGAGCAAACCCATCTGTTCCAACAGAAGATTCCGACATCGTGGATTAATAAATGGGAAAAGGATGCTCCTTGCCCATTGCCACGAACATGGCTTGATGATCCGAATAAATTTCCGAGCATCCCAAGAAGGGCAGAAATCACCGAAAAGAACCGAAAAACGTTAGAACATGCCCTTCTTCACATCCGCAGGGAAGCATCATCAAACTCAAAAGCAAAAAAGCTAAACCTCGACTCCTTTTAAGAGTGTGATGGTTTAGCTCTTTTTGGCTTATAGTTTATTTGCTAATTTAAAGTTTTATTAACATTTTACAAACAAAATCATGGGATTGTTTACTTGCTAATTTTGTAAAATCAGCAAAGCTTAACGATGCTTCTCCGTTCGCTTTATCAGATATGGAACGAATAATGACAAAAGGCACGTCATTCAATGCTGCTACCTGTGCCACTGCCGCCCCTTCCATCTCCACACAAACACCATCAAATTCTTCTCGTAACGCAACCACTTTATCGCGATCCGCCACAAATTGATCCCCACTTAAGACACGTCCTTTAATCACTTCAGCCACAGATAGTTCAATCGCTGCCTGTTCAGCAATTTCAACTAAAACAGGATCGGCCACAAAATCAGAGGTTCCTTCCTGCATCGGAATTTCACCTTTTTTAAAACCTAAAGCACTTCCATCAATGTCATGCTGCATTGCACTTGTTGATACGACAATATCCCCTACATTTAATGCCTCTAATAAACCTCCAGCAACCCCAGTGAATATTAAATGAGTTATTTTATATGTATCAATTAAAATTTGTGTCGTTAAAGCTGCATTTACTTTTCCTACTCCTGATTTACATAAGACAATATCATGCTCCAACATCAAACCCTCATAAAAGGTAACACCCGCTTTATTTGACTCAAGCTGAATATCCATTTCCGCTTTCATTTGTTCAATTTCTTCTTGCATTGCTCCAATAATTCCAACCTTCATCAATGACCACCTCGCTACATTTACTATGAATATCCTTTATTAGTTTATCTCTTTTTTTCTTTAGGTGAAAGTCTATTGTTCTAAAACCTATTTGCTTTATGTTTCTAAACAAATTTAATAACTAAATAAACCCAAGGAATATTGTCTCCTCGGGTCTTAATAAGTATCATCCTCTTCATAAGTCGGATCAGAAATAATGATGACAACACGACGATTCACTTGTAGGTTTTCGTTCGTCGTATTCGGAACAACAGGTCGTGTATCCCCATACCCCGTTGCCATAAAACGATTCGGATCGACTTCATTATTGTCAATTAAAAATCGAATCACACTACTTGCTCTCGCACCTGAAAGCTCCCAGTTTGAAGGGTATCTTACCGTTGAAATCGGTCGATTGTCCGTGTGCCCTTCGACTTTAATCATATTCGGAATTGCTTCAATTAAAGTCCCAACCTTTTCTAAAAAAGGCTTGGCTTCATCTAAAAGCCTTGCTTCCCCTGATTCAAAGGTCAACCTCTCTTGCAAGACAAGGACAACTCCACGATCATCTCGAGTCACTGAAATATGCTCAGATAGCTCATTATTAGAAATAAACTCATCTACCTCTTTTAGCAGTTCATCCATTTTGATCTCTTCAGCCATTTCAAAGCTTTCGGTGAACTCAGCTTCATTGACATCTCGATCAGGATGCTCAAATTCAATCATGGATGGCATAAAATCAAATACTTGCCTTTGATTAAATGAATCTGCCATAGCCCGAAAACGTTGATTGTCGATTTCTGACATCGAAAATAACATAACAAAAAACACTAAAATCAACGTCATTAAATCAGAAAACGTGACCATCCATTTTGGTGCACCTTTTTCAGGTACTTGTTTTCTACGCCTCAGCATTTTGTTCACCTTGTGACATAATTACTTCTTCTTTTTTGGGTTTTTGACGATTAAAGGCGTTTAGTTTTTCTTGAAGAATTTTCGGATTTTGACCAGATTGAACGCCAATAACCCCTTCAATAATGATTTGCTTTAAGAACACTTCCTCTTCTGTTTTATTCGCAAGCTTAGCAGCCATTGGTGTAAAAATTAAGTTTGCGAGTACAGCCCCATATAAAGTAGTGATCATCGCTATAGCCATTGCGGGTCCTAACAAGGCGGGATCGTCCATATTTTGTAGCATTAATACTAGCCCAATTAACGTCCCAATCATCCCCCAAGCAGGTGCATATTCTGACGCTCGTTCAAAAATAGAGCGGGCATGTCGGTGACGGTCTTCCATCGCAATCACTTCAGCCATTAAAATATCTTTAATCACATCCTGCTCAATCCCATCAACCGCGAGCAAGATTCCTTTTTTAATAAAACGGTCTTCTACTTCTTCAACACCTGCTTCAAGGGCAAGCAAGCCTTCTCTCCTTGCCTTACTTGACAATTCAACAAAAGTATCGATCAATTCCCCTATATTTTGTTCATTCGTTCTAAATACTTCAATCATCATCTTTGGAACAATTAAAATCTCTTTTAAAGAAAAGTTAACGACAAGTGCCGCTAACAATCCACCAAGTACGATAAAAATAGACGCCAAGTCCACAAATACTCCAAGACCACTAGGCCCTGCACTGGCGATTATCGCCATAAGGAGTACTGTCAGCCCTAAAAATAACCCTATTGGTGTCATCAGATCTAGCTTTTTCATATTCCACTCCCTGCCTGAATTAAACTTCTACAGTTACGATTTAGTTGAACTTCTAAATTCTATACGGTGTGGTAATACGACAATATGATCGTCAAGCTCTTCTTTATTCATGTACTTCGTCAGTAAACGCATTGAAACAGCTCCAATGTCATACATCGGCTGAACAACGGTGGTTAATGTAGGCCGGACCATCGTTGCAAGACGAGTATTATCAAAACCGATCACTTCAAAGTCCTCTGGAATTTGAAAACCGCGGTCCTGTGCTCCATGAATAACACCGAGAGCCATTTCATCATTTGCAGCAAATATCGCTGTCGGCTTGTCCGCAAGGTTAACAAACTTCTCCATTGCTTCGATCCCTGAATCATACGTGTAATCACCAAGAACAACTAATTCTTCGTCAAACTCAATATTGGCATCCTCTAAAGCAGAACGGTAGCCGGCAAATTTCTGAAACCCATTAACAGGATCATCAAGTGAACCTGAAAGCATTCCGATTTTTTGGTGGCCTTTTTCCGTTAATGATTGTATTGCATCATAGGCAGCTTGCTTGTAATCAATGTTAACAGATGGGATTTCCTTATCCGTATCTAATGTTGCAGCTAGCACAACTGGCACAGGTGAACGTTTAAATTGCTCCACATGCTCTTCTGTAATCTGACTTCCCATAAAGACAATTCCATCTACTTGTTTTTCTAATAAAGTATTGATGAGATGGATTTCTTTATCTTCGTTTTGGTCAGAGTTACATAAAATGATATTATATTTATACATCGTCGCAATGTCTTCAATACCTCGTGCAAGTTCAGCAAAAAAGATATTAGATATATCTGGAATAATAACCCCTACCGTCGTCGTTTTTTTGCTTGCAAGTCCTCGAGCTACAGCGTTTGGACGATAACCTAAACGCTCAATCGCTTCTAGCACTTTCTTTCTTGTTGTCGGCTTTACATTTGGATTGCCATTTACTACACGTGAAACAGTTGCCATCGAAACACCTGCTTCTCTTGCTACATCGTAAATTGTCGTATTCACTGTTATCCTCCTTTTTTTCACGTACCTTGATAAAAATATGTATAATTTATCATACGATACTACGGGGAGGTCCGCAATGTCTTTACATTACTTATATCGACAACTTTCGTAATCTTTTCAACAAAATTTCACGAAAATCACTTTCCCCGCTTTTTTCCAATTTTTTATTCATGACTTTTCCTTAAAAACACTCTATTCCTTACTATTATGTGCTCTTTATCGCTAGAAAACACTTCACTTCAAAATAATTTACATTCATTCCCTTTCACAAAATATGTAAAAGACAGCCCTTTTATTAAAAGGGCTGATCTTCATCTATCTTTATTATCTCATGACTTTTCCTTGATATAAACCTGATTTTTGTAATTCATCAATAAAATGATTAAATTGTGGTATATTCATCTGTTGAGCTGAGTCTGATAAAGCAACTGCTGGGTCAGGGTGAACCTCTGCCATAACAGCATCTGCTCCAATTGCCAATGCCGCTTTTGCTGTAGGTAGTAATAAATCACGGCGACCCGTTGAATGAGTCACATCCACTAATACAGGTAAATGTGTTTCTTGTTTTAAAATAGGGACCGCTGAAATATCTAACGTATTACGTGTTGCTTTTTCATACGTACGAATTCCACGTTCACAAAGCATAATTTGATCATTCCCTTTTGAAATGATGTATTCTGCTGCATGAATGAACTCTTCAATCGTTGCAGATAATCCACGCTTCAATAGGACTGGCTTTTTCACAGAACCAGCTGCTTTTAATAGTTCGAAGTTCTGCATATTACGAGCACCGATTTGGATAACATCAATGTAGTCAATCGCAAGTTCGACATCTGCTGGGTTTACAATCTCACTAATAACGACCATGTCTAACTCGTCAGCAACTCGCTTTAAGATCTGTAGCCCTTCTAAACCTAACCCTTGGAAATCATATGGAGATGTACGTGGTTTGAAAGCACCTCCACGTAACAATCTTAAGCCTCTATCCTTCATTGCTTTTGCAACCGTTAAGACTTGTTCATAACTTTCCACTGCGCATGGACCCATAATTAAATTTTGAGCACCATCCCCAATTTTTTCACCCTTTAAATCAACAATCGTATTCTCCGGATGTTTTTTACGAGACACAAGAAGAGCTTTGCTATTATCATCTTCCTGAAGCTCTAAACTAGCTTTAAAGATTTGTTTAAATATATGTTGAAGGGTTGATGTTTCGAAAGGACCCTCGTTATTTGCTGCAATATGATCGAGCATTTTTCTTTCACGGACAGGATCAAAGCGATTAACCCCTTGTTTCCCTTTTACTTTTCCAATTTCTTGAACGACTTCTGCTCTTTTATTAATTAATTCTAAGAGCTTGAGGTTCACCTCATCTAGTTCAGTTCTTAATACTTCTAACTGATCGTTACTCATTCTCTCCACTCCCTCATCTCAACTTCTTTTTTTGATTACGGTAATTATAGAACATTTACAGAACATTGTCACTATTTTTTTCTTTATTAATTAGACGCTTTTAAGCACTAAAGTATTTTTATTTGATTTTATGCTCTTTCTTTACAAAATTTAATTAAAAATAATTTATCCAAGTATAAAATTAACTTCTAAAAAAATCAACAATCATTACTTAAAAAAGACAAATTGTCACAAATTTCACCACCATTCACTTTCCCCTTACACAAAAGCCCCCCTATCTAGTAGAATGAAAAGAAAAGCGGAGAAAGGCGGTTAGGAACGAGGCCAAATCTAGAACCACTCTAGAAGTCGCTCTTTGACTTCTAAAGGGGGGCGGATTTTGCACGAGTTCCTGCCTTTCGCAGCCAGACACAAAAAGACTAAATACGGAGAAATTAGAAGGTGAAGAATGAAAATGGAACCATATAAACAACCACCGTTATTTGCCCTTGATATAGGAACACGTTCAGTCGTTGCCTTATTATTGCAACCTCATGAAGATCAATTTGAATTAATCGACATTGAAATCATTGAGCATAAAGAGCGCTCCATGTTAGATGGACAAATTCATGATATTCCTGCAGTTGCTGCTGCGATAAAAAAAGTAAAAGAAACTTTAGAGGAAAAGCATGGTCCGTTAAAAAAAGTTTGTGTTGCCGCTGCCGGGCGTTCTTTAAAAACGAGACGAGCTCAATTTGAATTAGACGTAAAAGGAAAACCGATCCTCAATCCAGAAGATGTATTGCATCTAGAATTAAGTGCGGTTCAAAAAGCTCAATTTGAACTAGCTCAAACAGAAATAAAAGAATCCTCTCTTCATTACTTTTGTGTTGGCTATTCAGTCTTAAATTATCAAATGGATGGAGAAATAATTGGTAGTTTAGTCGATCAAAATGGTGATCACGCGTCTGTTGAAGTAATCGCTACCTTTTTACCTAAAATTGTCGTTGAGTCGTTACTTTCTGCTTTAACACGAGCTGATTTAGAGCTTGAAGCTTTGACTCTTGAACCGATTGCAGCTATTAATGTGCTCATTCCTCCCTCCATGCGTAGGTTAAATGTAGCTTTAGTTGATATTGGGGCGGGCACATCTGACATTGCCATAACGGATGAAAATACGGTCGTTGCCTATGGCATGGTACCTGTCGCCGGGGATGAGATTACAGAAGCGGTTAGCGACCAATTTTTATTAGATTTCCCGGAAGCTGAACGAGTCAAAAGACAAATTCACACAGAGGATACAATTCAAATCGCTGATATTCTCGGGTTTGAAACCGAATATACAAAAGAAGAAATGGTAGCTCCTATTCGTGCTAATATTCGCCATTTAGCTCAAAAGATCAGTCACGAAATATTAGAGTTGAACGGCAAACCACCAAAGGCTGTAATGTTAGTAGGTGGTGGAAGTTTAACACCAGAGTTGCCCAAACATGTTGCTGAACTTTTACGTCTACCAGAAAATCGTGTCGCGATTCGTGGCATTGAAGCTATTCAAAAACTAAAAAAACAACGACAAATTCAATTGGTCCTGAGTTAGTAACACCGATCGGAATTGCCATTGCCGCTAAAGAAAACCCAATTGAATACTTAAGTATAACTGTCAATAATAAAAAACTAAGACTATTTGACATCAAAAATTTAACTGTTGGAGATGCTCTACTAGCAGCAGGTGTGGACATTGCGAAACTTTACGGAAAACCAGGCTTAGCTAAGATCGTGACGATTCAACAAAAAGTGACGACCATTCCAGGAGAACTTGGACATGCTCCTACTATTTTAAGAAATGGCGAAACAACTTCACTTCATGCTGTCATTCAAGCAAATGATGAAATCGTTGTAATGCCTGGAGAAGATGGTAAAGAAGTCACTGTTACAATTGCTGAAATTTACGGTGATGTACCAACCCTACCCCTTTTAATTAATGGGGAAATAGCGGAAATCCCTGGTTACTTTTTACAAAATGGAAAAAGAATAAAAAAAGAAGCCATTCTTAATGACCGTGATATCATTACGATTCAATACCCTGAAACGATTAAAGATGTATTAAATAGCTTGTCCATTGAACCGAAAACATTTGAACCGATTATGATTCAATTTGCAGGAAAAGAACAAACATTATTTCATCCAACACAACAGATTTTGCTTAATAAGACTAAAAGCACTTTATCAACTCGAGTCCATCGAAATGATTCCTTAACGATCCCAGAGTTTAACAAAGAGATTGAATGGACATTACAGCATATTGTGCATACATTACAAATTGAAGAGGAAAAACGAATTCAAGTTTTCTTTAATGATGAATTAATTACCTTAACAAAGCCGATATTTCAATACTATCGAGAAGAAGCATTGTTAACAAAAGAAGCAAAGATTTACAACGGGGACAAAATCACTGTCAAATCGATTGGAGATGGTCTGTTTATTTTGCAAGATATCTTTGCCGTCCAGGAAGTCATCATTCCCGAGAATAGTCGAAAGCAAATTGAGCTTTATAAAAATGGTCAACAAACTGGCTTTGCCGAACAAATCATTGATGGCGATAAAATCCAATTAATCATTAAGTAAAGTTCTCATTAATGAAACCGTTATTTGATTAGAGATTAATCAAATAACGGCTTTTTCATTATTGTTCGGCGACTTTTCGTACCCTAATTTCTCCAGCTTAGCTTTTTTATTACTTATCCCAAGTTTTTCGTACCCTAATTTTACCTGCTCGGCTTTTTCATTACCTATCTCAAGTTTTTCGCACTCTAATTTGACCTGCTCGGCTTTTTCATTACTTATCCCAAGTTTTTCGTACCCTAATTTTACCTGCTCGGCTTTTTCATTACTTATCTCAAGTTTTTCGCACTCTAATTTGACCTGCTCGGCTTTTTCATTACCTATCTCAACGTTTTTCGTACCCTAATTTGACCTGCTCG
>NZ_ALPT02000054.1 GCF_000292245.2 Alkalihalobacillus alcalophilus ATCC 27647 = CGMCC 1.3604
GCAAGCAAGCTGGAATACAATAAAATAAATGTTTAAAGCAAAAGTAGGTGTTGATATGGAAAGTGAATTAACATACGGAATATTGATCGGAGTTGCTGTCCTTATTGCTTTTAGCTTTTTACTTGGAATTTGGACGGAAGGTGGCGACACAACCGAACCAAATCCACTTTTTTCTTTTAATGTCTAACAGGGGGAGGTCTTATCATGTATGGCCAAGACCCATTCGGTTCCAACCCTTTTTTTAATCAGGGCCAAAAGAAGAAAGAGTCTTTTGATAAGAATAAATATAAGCTTTCTCCTAATGAAATTGCTGTCATTACTGCTCTTTTAACAAAAGCATTAACGGTGCAATCGATCTTGATTGATCGTGAACAAACCGTTCAAATTTTATTAGAAGGTTCCTTAAAAAAACGTTCAGAACTCGATAAATTAATCGATGAAATCCGCGATGTACCAATTGGCGATTTTATTGCATCGCTTTTAAATCAAAAATAAAGTGGAATGAACGACTAATGAGTTCATTCCACTTTATTTTGGTGTTAAAAATCCATTTTCCAGCTAAAATAATCATTCTCTTTATTTTTTTCATAACTTAATTTTGCATTGAATTTATTTCCATTTTTACTTGTTAATCCTTTGACATAAACAACCTGATCTTTTAATAAATTTTTGACCATTGTTTTTGTCGGTTTCTTTTTCATCGTTTGCAAAAACTTATCATTTTTCCAAATAACAAACTTACAACCATTTTTCCAATTGCTGCAGCCGAATCCTTTTTTTCCTTCAATAACGGGATGCTGACAAATCGGACATTTCCCTAATACGTCAGTGGAACTTGAAGATTTCGCTTCTACTTGTTGAATGATTTGGTCTTGACCCGCTTTAATTTTTTCTACTGACTCTTTTGTAAACTTATATATAAACGAAAGAAATTGTTGTTTAGTTACTTGTTGTTTTTCCATATCGTAAAGAGCTTTCTCGAGCTTTCCTGTAAACGTTAAGTTAAACAACTGTGGGATCGGAAATGTTTCTACAAGTTCTTTTCCTAAAGAAGTACAAGTTAACGTTTTTTTATTTGTTTGAATATAACCAACATCTTTTAGTTTTTTTATGGTATCCGCTCGTGTCGCAGGGGTCCCTATACTAAATCCAGACAACACTTCTTCTACTTCCTCTTCGTCTTCTTTTATATGCCTTCCACACGTCTCCATTACTTTAAGTAACGTTTTCTCTGTATGTGGTTTTGGTGGCATCGTTTGATGTGTCGTTACATTACCTTTAACGACTGATACGATTTCATCAAGTTGAACATTTGGAAGCAATGATTCTTTCGTTTCCATCTTCTCAACTTTTTTCCAGCCCTCTTTTAAAACCACTTTTCCTTTTGAAAAAAAGTGTCCCTTTAATTCCACTCCCAAGATTTTGGTTTCAATAATCGTTTCTTCATATTCAAAAAGAGGCATAAATTGCATCACAAAACGATTTTTTATCGCGCTATATACTTTTTGTTCATCTGGTGATAACGATTTTGGCTTCACATACGTCGGTATGATCGCACTATGACTTTCAACTTTCTGATTGTTAAATACTCTTTGGGATTTTTTAAATTGGATTTCTTCTTGGAAAGGGTAATCTGTTTTAACTTTTGATAAAACATGAGCTGCTTTGCTAACGAGGCTTTCATCCAAAGCGATACTTGACGTTCGAGGATAGGTTATATATTTTTTTTCATACAACGATTGAGCGACCTTCAAGACTTTATCAGAAGTCCATCCAGAATATTTGCTCGTTATATACCCTTGTAAATTCGTTAAATTGAATAAAAAAGGTGGATATTCACGTTTATGATTTTTTTCCTTCTTAATAATTTTAGCCTTTTTTTCGGCAAGGCTGCTTTGTATCTCAGTTAAGTATGCTTTTTGCTCAAATTGCTCTTTTTGTTTTTCCTTATATATCCCACTATATTTCTCTGCATTAGTTGTTTCAAAGGTAGCCTGTAGCTTAAAATAATCTTCCGGCTTAAATCGTTCTATTTCTTTATCCCGATCGTAGATAATTTTCAAAGTTGGCATGATAACTCGTCCAATATTAAGAGCTTTGCCACGCCCCTTTTGATATTTTAATGTCGCAACAGAAGTTAAATTAATACCTATCAACCAATCGGCCCATTGCCTGCTAACTCCTGCATCTTGTAACGGCCTAAGCTTATCATTTAGTTCTAAATTCTGTAGACCATTCAGGACTTCTTCTTCTGTCCATTCATTCAATAATAAGCGTTTGACTGATTTATTTGTTCCTTTGTGATAAATAATACTATCGCCAATAATTTGTCCTTCCCGGTCATAATCACAAGCAGAAATAATCTCTGTTACATCGCGCCGATTCATTAATCGTTGAATCGTTTTAAATTGTTTCGCTGCTCCAGGATCTGATTTCTCCCTATTCTTCGGATTGGACTTAACCTTATATTGAAAGGATGTCGGTAAAAACGGGAAATTCTCCATTTTCCATATTTTCATTTTCTCCTCATAATCCTTAGCATCATACAACTGTAATAAATGACCAAAAGCCCACGTAATGACATAATCTTGTCCTTCAAAATAACCATCTTGTTTTGTCCGAATCTTAAGTGCATCGGCAATATTTTTCGCTACAGACGGTTTCTCCGTGAGGATTAATTTCAAATTTATCACATCCTTTCATCTACCTTCGATCATACGTTTAGATGAGCCAAACATCAAGAATAATTATGGAAAAAAAGAAAACTTCCCCTTCTTTGCTTAACATATAAAAAAGAAGCTGTCCCAAAATAGAGCAGCTTCTCCAATGATATTCATTTTATCTATATTTACGAAAGCTTCCACTTTCATTTTGGAATCATTTTAAATGCCCGCAATAAAAATTAAACTTACAGTTCCTACTATAAATAAGACAGAAAGAGTTTTTACCATTTTTCCTTGTGCCATTACCTTTTCCCCCCTAATGCACGATCAAAGACTATTATATAAACTTATTTATAAAAAATGAATCCTTTATTTAAATTTTTTATGAAAAATTGTTTAATTATAAACCCAACAAAGGAATAATAAGGGGAATCTAGTCTTACACCCTATTATTTCACTGACATCACTGAAGAAAAAAAGTTCCTCACATGTTCAATCAAATAAAAAAGAGTGTTTCACTAGGTTAAATATGTGAGAATATATAGTTGTTCAATTTTATATCCTTTGATATGATGACGATATTAAAAAGATCTTTACGATCCATTAAATAAGCTTAATTAATTCATTTTTGAGTGTCGCGAAGTCTTTTCCCACTTAAAGGAGTCCTAATAAGATGACAATAAATTTGACTATGAAATCAACTGAAGCCTATAGCCACTTTAATCGGCAAGAGTGGTCTGCCTTAGCTAAACCAAAACAGGCTGCGTTATCCAAACAAGAAATCGAACTTATGCAAGGGATAGATCAAATCATTTCCCCTGATGAAGTTACCGATATTTATTTGCCCTTATCTCATATGCTCTATATTCAAATGACTCATTCCATGAATCTTCATCATGAAATGAACTTATTTTTAAACCGAACAACTAAAAAAGTTCCTTTTGTCATCGGGATTGCTGGAAGCGTTTCAGTTGGAAAGAGTACGACCGCCCGTTTAATTCAGGCATTAATTTCACAATGGCCGACAAAACCAAAAGTCGATTTAGTGACGACCGATGGGTTTTTATTACCTAATGCAACGCTAAATGCTCGTAATTTGATGAAAAAAAAGGGCTTTCCTGAGAGCTATGACATCGAACGTTTAATTCATTTTTTAACTGATTTAAAATCTGGCTCCGCTTACATGGAAGTTCCGATGTATTCCCATTTAACTTATGATCGTTTACAAAACGAAGTACAAAAGGTTGAAGAACCAGATGTTGTCATTGTAGAAGGGATTAATGTTCTTCAAGTGAATAAAAAGAAGTCCAATATTCCAGAGGTATTCGTCTCCGATTTTTTTGACTACTCTATTTACGTGGATGCCGATGAAATGAATATTAAACAATGGTATATTGAACGCTTTAAATTATTACAAAACACAGCATTCCAAGATCCCTCTTCCTATTTCCACCGTTACCGTGACTTATCACCAACAGAAGCGGTAGCCTTTGCAACAGACATTTGGAATACAGTTAATAAAGTAAACTTAGAAAAAAACATTAAACCGACCAAATATCGAGCAAATATGATTTTGAAAAAAGGACCTGGCCACCGCGTTAGTGATATTCAAATAAAGAAGACGTAACATTTAATAAACAGTTGTTTAAACCAACAAAAAAGAGACAAGTAGTCGTCATAACTACTTGTCTCTTTAAAAGACTTATCTATCCTATTTATGTTCTATTTAAATGAAAATAATTGAACCAAAAAGTCAAACATGCGGCCCAAAATGCCTTTTGATTCGGCTGCTTCTAGGTCGATTTCAGCTTTTGTCTGAACAGGTTCAACATCAACGGTCTTTAAATCGACTCTTTTAATCGTGCGGTCTTCTTGTCCTTTTATTTCTAATTGATTACGTTGGTTTACTTCATAATCTACGCTTTCATCTAATAGCTGAGTAAAATAAAGATCCTTCTCTAAAAAGAGCTCTTCTCCATCCTCCCCCTGAAAACGTTTATCTTCTGGAAGCATTTTTGTATGATAGTTTTCAAACCCATAATTTAATAATTTCATCGTATCTTGATAAGCCATTTTTGCATTCGGTGCTTTTAATGTAACGGCAATAAATTCTTGATTATCACGCTCAGCTGAAGTGACCAAAGTATAGCCTGACTGACTAACAAAGCCATTTTTTACACCTGTCGTCCCTTCATAATCCCATAATAATCGATGATGGTTATAAATAGTCGTTTCCCAACCTTCTCCTAACCATTCTAATTCTTTAGTACTGACAATCTCACGAAAGGTTTCATTTTTCATTGCATATTGTGTAATCCTAGCCATATCTAGTGCCGTTGTATAATGTTCTTCATCAAATAGACCATGCGGATTCGTAAAGTTGGTATTTACAGTCCCAATTTCTTCAGTCACAAATTCATTCATCCGTTTGGCGAACGCTTCCTCACTGCCATCAAAATGCTCAGCAATTGCCGTGCCTGCATCATTACCTGAATTAATTAATAACCCTTGAACAAGCTTTTTTAACGTTACTTCTTCATCTTCTAATAAATACACCCTTGTCCCAATTACTTCCGTTGCTTCCTTACTAATCGTTACTATGTCATCTAGATTCCCTTGCTCAATCGCGATAATACCGGTAATGATTTTTGTAATACTAGCGGGATACATTTTTTGTGTAGAAAATTGCTCATATACGAGATCACCACTTGTTTGGTCGATTAATAATGCAACTTCACTATTTAACTGAAATGGTTTATTCGATTCTGCTTTTACGCCATTCCCATATATAAAGAAAGTGGAAAGACAAGCTACAATCATCAACTGTTTCATTATCCGCGTAACCAACAGAAGTCCCCCTAAAAAAAGATCTATCAATTAACTAGGTTAAAAGATAGAAATTACACAACGATAACAGTAAAATTACAATCCGATTACAATTAGGTTAAAAGGTACTAAATCTTTAGAACCATAATAAAAACCCCACTAAAAGTGAGGTTTTTTGGGTATATTACCCTTTAAATAGTTGAACGAACATTTTTCCGTAAGGGCCGCCATCAATGATTCCAATTCCTACTTCTGTGTAGTTAGAGTTTAAGATGTTTTCACGGTGACCTTGTGAGTTCATTAGAGCTTGATGAGCTGCTCCAACTGTTTGGTTCCCTGCAAGGTTCTCACCAGCTGTACGATAAGACACACCAAAATGTTGTAGCATATCAAAAGGTGAACCATATGTTGGTGATTGGTGATCAAAGTAATTGTTGTCAATCATATCTTGAGCTTTAACACGAGCAACTTTTGTTAACTCTTCATTAATTTTTAATGGAGCTAGCCCTCTTTGTTGACGCTCTTGGTTAACTAAATCAACCATTTGTTGCTCTTCAGCAGAAACAGAAGCTTTTTGCTCTTGCTCTTCTGGTTGTTCTTCAATTGTTGGTTGTTCTTCTTTAGGTTGCTCTACTTCTGGTTGTGGTTCTGGTTGTTTCTCTTCTTCTGGCTTAGGTGCTACTTCTTGCTCTGGTTGCTTTTCTTCTTCAGGTTGAACTTCTTCTTTTGGCTCTTCCACTTCTGGTTGTGGTTCTGGTTGTGGAGTAGTTTCTTCTTTTTCAGGTTGTGGAGCTACTTCTTCTTTTGGCTCTTCTTGCTCTTGCTCTGGTTTAGGGTCTGGAGTTTCTACTTGAACCGGTGCATTTGGTTTTTCAAATCCATCAATAAAGAAGAATTTTTTCCAAGCAAATGCTTCTACTTGATACCCGTTCAGAATCTGAGCAATTTTGGACTCAGCCCATTTTGATACTTCTTCACTATTAATATTAAGAGAGTTAACATAAGTAACTTCCTTTTTTACATCTGTAGTGAATGGTTTATAATGAGCATCTGCTTGTGCAGAAAACCCTGAGACAGCAATCGCTGCTGCCAAAAATGTCGTTGCTATGACTTTTTTCATTTCTGAAAACCTCCTGAAATTTTGTTTCATTTGTCTTGCATGAGTTGAATATTAGCATAGTTTTTTAGAAGTTGACTATGGAAAAAGATTCATATTTTCAGAGGTTGTTTTAGAAATATTTCAAGGCTTCTTTTCTTAGAAATCCATTCACCGCACAGCTTAATCATTTATTTGACTAAAGAAAAAGTCAGAAAGCTTCGCTGACCGTTAACGTTATGTTACGAAAACGTAATAATCGGTATGAAATTGTAAAAAAGTAGATTGAGAAGTATCATGACCTATAATAGCCCTCTTTTTAGGAGGGATTGGAAATTATTACGTCAGTTGTCTTACTATTATTTATGGTAGGCTAGACTTTGATTGTCATAGTTTTGTTTCTAATTATGGCAACTACTCTACTATTTATTAGGAGGACTTATTTCATGAAGAAATTAATGATTACTTTAACAGCCGCTTTTTCATTTGCTTTATTGTATTCAAATGATGCCCATGCAGCTGGAACACACCAAGTGAAAGCCGGAGAAAGTTTATACCTTATCGGTCAACAGTATGGGGTTTCCGTACAAGCTTTAAGAGAAGCGAATGAAAAAACGGGTGACATGATTTTTACTGGAGAGACATTAGCTATTCCTAGTTCTATTAGTGCAGCTGAAAAAGATTTACTTGCTAGATTAGTCCGTGCAGAGGCTGAAGGTGAACCTTATGCTGGAAAAGTTGCCGTGGCGACTGTTGTTTTAAACCGTGTAGCTCACCAAGATTTCCCTAATACGATAACAGGTGTTATCCAAGAGGTTACTCCAAGTGGGCATTATGCTTTTTCACCATATATGAATGGGGAAATTAATAAAGCTGCTGATGCTGAATCTGTTAGAGCCGTTAACGAAGCACTCGCTTTTAATGGAAAAGGACAAGGTTCGCTTTTCTTCTATAATCCAACAACAGCAACCAACCACTGGAATGCAACAAGAACAGAAACAATCCGTATTGGCGACCACGTCTTTTCAAAATAACTTAATAAAAAAATCCAGCAAATGCTGGATTTTTTATTTTTCTTCTGTTAAGTTTAAAACAAAGTATTCTTCATCAATATATTTCCCATTATATTTCATCGCTTTTTCTTCATAAGCAAAACGTTTAAACCCTTGCTTTTTATACACACTAATAGCTGTTTCATTTATTGATGCAACAACTAATTGAAGCTGCTCAACTCCAAGTTCTTTCGCCCTATCAATTCCTGATTGGAATAATTTTTTGCCTAAAGACTTGCCTCTAGCATCTTCCATGACATAAAAACGACCTAGCATTGCTTTATGCTCCATCTTTTTTAACGTATAAAGTTTTAACGAGATAATCCCTTTTAGCTCACCTTCAATAAATCCACCTAAAACAATATTGGACGGTGTTGTTAATTCTGACTGAAAATGGGCTGAGCTCTTTTCTTTTTGTTCTTCATAAGAGTCTGCAAATAAAAAAGGCTCTTTTTTTAATGCTTCTAACCTTATCTGACGGTATTGAATCCAGTCAGTTTTTTGTAAAAATCGAATTTCCATCTGGTTCTCCTTCTCCAAAGCTATACAATGCTTTGATCATGTTAAAATGTTTCATTTTTTTGAATAAAAGGAATAGTAATTGTAATAGAATAGAGGTGGTGATTATAATGAGCCGGTTAAGTAAAGTCTCTTCTATACGGGCAAATCGAATCCATGAGATGTATGTTCAACGTTTTTCAAACAGTCAAACGATTGCCGAAGTTGAAAGCATTTCTCCTATAAGACGAGCTGAAAATGAAACGACACCCATTTCAGAAAATAAGCTTATGGCCTACGATTTTTATTATAACAAACTCGAAGATCAATCACCTAAAACACTTAAGCAAATTCCACATACTACACCTAGTCCCAAAAAGGAAATATCCCCTGCCCTCACACATTTTATAACAAAACATAATCAAATTTTAGCTCATTTTAAAGAATACGATCAGCTTTATGGTACAGATTACACGAAAGACTTGATTGAATTATTTGAACTACTCGCCACTTAGCTAACGCTTGAAGTGGGAGATTCTTGGGAACAGAGCGTACTTGCCAGCGCATTTCTTTGCCAACAGAGGTTTCTCTTATGGACCAAGCTATCCCCGTCGATTCCTACGGTTCTGTCTGTTGTTTAAGCCAAGTCGAAGGTTCTTACCCCTTCGGCTAGAATATTTTGGCTGGCATTGATATCTCGATCGTGATGTTTATGGCAAATAGAACACGTCCAATCCCTTATTTCAAGAGATTTCTTTCCATCTTGATGTCCACATTCGGAACAGATTTGACTAGATGGAAACCACCTGCTTATTTTCACGATGGTTTTCCCGTACCATTTCGCTTTGTATTCTAATTTTGATACAAAAGCAGACCAAGATACATCCGAGATAGATTTGGCTAATTTATGATTACGCAACATTCCTTTGGTGTTCAAATCTTCGATACAGATCACATCGTGGTTTTTGATGATGTCTGTACTTAATTTGTGAAGGAAATCGTCTCGTTGGTTCCTGACTCTTTCGTGCAATCTGGCCACTTTTCGTTTTTGCTTCTGATAGTTTTTTGCATCAAGTAGATGAATACCTTTATTTTTGGCCTGTAACGCACGTCTTGAAAGTTTTCGCTGTTCACGTTTTAATTTCTTTTCCATTTTGGCTGTGAACGTATGATTGTCCATCTTGTGACCATCCGAAAAAAACGCAAAGTCCATGATCCCTAAATCTATACCGATAGATGAATCCGTTTTCTTCAAGGGCTGTACGTCTGTTTTGACTACAATGGATACAAAGAACTTTCCGCTTGGATTTCGTCTGACTGTAGCGTTCAGAATGCGTCCTTCAACCTCACGACTTTTGGCCAAGCGAACAAGACCCAGTTTCGGCAATTTAATTTTGTTGTCTACTATGGCAATGTTGCTATTTGTTTCTTTCGTAGTATAGGATTGTACCTGATTCTTTTTAGATTTGAAGCGTGGCGCTTTATTTTGTTTCTTGAAGAATCGAGTATAGGAATCAGCAAGGTTTTTCAGGGAGGATTGAAGGGCAATGCTGTCCACTTCTTTTAGCCATACGAATTCCTTTTTTAGTTGCGTTAATTCAGCCGAACAAGCATTGTAAGTTAATCCTTTGCCTGTTTCTTGGTAGGTATCGTTCCATTGCCCTAAAAAGCGATTAAAGACAAAACGAGAACAGCCGATGGTTTTAGCAATGAAGATTTCCTGTTCTTTGGTTGGATAGAGACGAAATTTGTACGCTTTGTTGATGAGCATTGTTTTCACCCCCAATAGGAATGTACGTTCTTATTATACCCTAACAAGAATCTCTTTGGCTACCGCCAACCGCCATTCATCTCCCCCTTATCGTTGGGCTTCTCCCTTCACACGATTGAAGAGGGAGTCTTCTGTCGGGAAATGATAAAAAGTTTAAACCGAAAATCAAATCTTTCATTTTAAACGGTAAAGATGACTTTCTAAAATTTGAGCCTTCCAAGACCTTTCAATCAGAGCAATCATCAAAAGTATTCACCCAATTAAACCTTTTCCAAGTCGAGTGTATCCAACTCATCCAACGCTTTGTCATAAAAGAAGTGGAACATTCCGCGTATTTTCCGCAATTAATTGCCGCCCATCAAGCAAAAGGAATGGTCATTGAAGCTTCTATTTAATTTAAAAGTAAACCATGCGCAAGGACTACTTAAATTGGAGTAGTCTTTTGTTTTGTCTACAAAAATGTTAATAGTAAGTAGGTGAATATCGAAGCTATTTTATAGAGCGAATTTATCCATTATCGGATCGTTTGACTTATTTGGTAATTCGTTGCTGTAATCTATGCTGAATTCGCCTTTGTTCAGCATAGAACGTGACTAGATTTTATATTTTACGCCGAACTCCACCCTTTTTCGGCTTATTCAGCTACTTCTCTTTTCTTTTTACGCCGAATTCTCCTTTGACTCGCTCTCGACGAGTTTTCTTTATCTTTCAAGGGGACGACTTTATAATAGAGAAGACTATAAATTATTCGGATTCGAATAGACTATACATTTGTTCGTTTACATAACAGGAGGAATTAATTTGATTATTATCCATTCCCATATACAGCTTGATTTTGATGGCTTTGCCTCGATGATAGCAGCAAATAAACTTTTCCCAGAAGCCAAACTCGTTTTACCCGAAAAACAAAAGCCTGAATTAAAGCAATTTTTAGCGATTCATCGTGACTCTTTTTCTTTTTTCAGTTCTAAAGAAATCGATTGGAGTAAAGTAGATACTTGTGTCGTCGTTGATACGGCAAATCCAAAAAGAGTAGAAATTCCAATAGAAAAGCTCAAAGAAGATGTGCAATTTATTGTTTACGATCACCATCCACCTCAAACGAACTCTATCCAAAACGCTAAAGAGCACATTGTACAAGTGGGGGCTGCGGTTACCCTTTTATTAGAAGAAATAATCGAAAATCAACTGCTGATTACTCCATTTGAAGCAACCGTCTTTGGCTTAGGCTTATATTCGGATACGGGTTCTTTTACTCACGACATCACGACAGCTCGTGACTTAGAAGCCGCGAGTTATTTATTTCATCATGGCCTTGATTTATCGATTATTACCCAATTTGTTCAGCAAACTTTTTCAAGTACAGAGCAAGAGTTATTCGAAGTCCTTTTAAATAACGGAGAAAAAGGACAAATAGATGGTACAAGCTATTACTTAACGTGTCATGAGCAAACAGAGTATATTAATAATTTATCTTTTTTAACCGAAAAATTAATGGATACGATTGATGTTGATGCCATTTTTTCAGTCGTCAAAATGGGCAAACATGTCTATGTAGTTGGTCGTGCTGAGGGAGAAAGAGTGAACATTCGTCCTCTTATTCAGAAACTGGGTGGAAACGGCCATGAAAAAGCAGCTTCTGCAACGATTAAAAATGGCGAAACTACTCGTGTAATAGAAAACCTTAAACAACAGTTACCAACGATTGTAAAGCCTGCGATTACCGCTAAACAAATCATGTCACAACCTGTAAAAACAATCGTTGAATCTGAAACGATTGAACATGCTTCTCTATTAATGCAACAATATGGACATAGCGGCTTACCAGTCGTAACTGAAAACGGGAGCTTAGCTGGCGTCATCTCTCGAAAAGATGTGGATAAAGCATTAAGACATGCTCTCGGTCACGCTCCGACAAAAGCTTATATGACCACCAATCCAGTCACTATTTCAGAAGACGATACGCTTGAGACGGTACAGGAAATGATGATTGAGCATAATATTGGGAGATTGCTCGTGTTAGCTAACAAGCAACTTAAAGGGATTATTTCACGTTCAGATATTATTGAAATTCTTTATAACCACAATTATCGAAGCAACTTACAAGAGCGTGCCGCCATTCATTCCGTTCAAAACGTATCAGAACATCTTCAGCAGTTATTATCCTCTGAGTTGTATAACCTTTTACGTTTAATCGGTGAAAAAGCAGATAAAGAAGCTCTGAATGCTTATTTAATTGGTGGTTTTGTCCGAGATTTGTTATTAAAAAAAGATAATAAAGATATTGACATCGTAATAGAAGGGGATGCTATCGCTTTTTGTCAAAAAATAGCAGCGATTATGGATGGGCATTTTCAAGAACATCCACAGTTTGGTACAGCAACACTGACATTACCTTCAGAGATCAAAATTGATTTTGTCTCAAGCCGAACTGAATTTTATACAGGACCAGCTGCCCTCCCAACGGTTACGTACTCCAATATTAAAGAGGATTTGGCAAGAAGAGATTTTACAATTAATGCGATGGCTGTAAAATTGAATGCTTCTTCCTTTGGGGAATTACTGGATTATTTTCAAGGGAAAGAAGACTTAGTGAAAGGCAAAATCCGAATCCTTCATACGCTCAGTTTTATTGAAGACCCTACTCGAATCTTTCGGGCCATTCGATTTGCCCATCGTTTTCAGTATCAACTAGCAACACAAACGAAAGAGTTAGCAAAAGCGGCCGGTTCTTCGTTAATGAAACTTAGTAAAACACGGTTAAGATCCGAATTAAAGCTAATTATAAAAGAAAAGGATTGGCCAATTCTTTTTAGAGAACTAAATGATTTATTTGTTTGGTCTCATATTTTCGAAGTGAGTCCTTCACCAAAAGCTTGGGAACTTTTTGATAAATTAGTCAAAAAAGAAGAAAAAAATGAATTTATCCTTTTAACTTCATTAGTTTTTGATCAGAGTTCGTGGTTTGAAAAAATGCAAGAGTTTGCTGTCACTAATGGGGAAATGACCTTTTTAAAGAATTTAAAAGAGATCAAAAATTGGCCATCTCCCTTAACTGTTGAAGAATTACATACGCGCGCTTGTGCTATTCCTGACCACACCTTATTATTTTTCTCCACCGCTCATAAAAACTTAAATCAGATTATTCAAGATTATGTAGATAAACGTAATCAGCTTGTCCCACTCGTTTCTGGTCATGACCTAAAAAATCTCGGCTTTAAACCAAGCCCAATATTTAGCCAGATCTTAATGGAATTAGAATTATTGCAGTTGTCAAATAAAATCACCAATAAAACAGCGGCGATTAAGTGGGTTAAAGAGAATTTCCAATTGCAAACGCCCTAACTATTTAACGTAAACTAGACTTCCTCTAAAAGGAGAGGACGTGAACGATTTGCCTTCACGTCCTTTCTTTACATAAGTCAATGAGCTAGTCTCATATGAATGCTTTATAAAGATTAAATGACTTTTTTTATTATCTTTGTTGTTTTCTAGTGATTACTTTTTACAGCAGCAGCAACAACAATGATGTTGGTGCCAATAATAGTTCATATGGTTGTGATGATGATTATAACCAGCATGACAGCCACAATTATAAGGACATTTTGAATAATAACCACATCGATAGCTATCATACTTTTCCTCGTGGTGCTTTTTCCAATCACACATATCATGCTTTTTATTCTGATGCTCCTTGCAATTACAGTGTTTTTTGTCGTGATGCTTTCTGCAATCATAATTATCGTGTTTTTTGTCATGTTGCTTACTACAATCACTTTTGTCGTGTTTTTTGTCTGAATAATCTTGGTAACAGTACTCATTCCAACGTGCACGATACATCGAATCCCTCCTTTCATAGTGATAATGTATAATATTTAAATTTGCTACCTTCCGTATGGATGATTATATTAATTTTCACAAAAATAGATATATATTCTTATGGCCTTTTAGATATTTACCTACCCACATCAAGTACATCTTACATAATCTATTTGTAGAGACTTGAAAGGAGTAGATAGATGGATAAGAGAGCAATTCCTCATGTAAATCTAATGAATAATAACCATCAGCCATCTTCAAAAAAAGTTGAAGGGATATTATGTAATGTTGGTACTGATTATGTTGATGTAAAGCTTGAAAATCAAACTGTTGTAACCGTCTTAAGAAATCATATTCGTAAAATAAAATGGCCTGACCGTAAATGTAATCCATGTTGTAATGAACATTCTTTCAAATGCGGGCACTCCTGTAACTGCGGGCACTCCTGTAACTGTGGACACTCTTGTAACTGCGGGCACTCTTGTAACTGCGGGCACTCCTGTAACTGCGGGCATTCTTGTGGCTATTCTCACCACTTTTCACATGGCGGTAATTCTCATCATGGAACCTCTGGACATACGGTGATTCCAGCATGTCATAAACGGGTTTCTTTACGACTAGCAGGATTAACTAATCATTTAACTTATAACCTTTTCAAACAAATTGGCTGTAAAGTCATTATTGAATGTTCTTCAGATTAAAAAAGGTGAGAAATTATCTCACCTTTTTTTAGTTCACCTCATTTTTATATAACAAATATCTTCTACATTAACGAGCTCAAGTTGTTCTTTTTGTTTCAGATAGAGCTGTCCATCTTTCGCATCAACCAATATTCCTCTAATCTCATCTTCATTGATGGCATGAGACTCTTCGCTCATTCTTTTTACGACATGGACGGGGCATTCAATAAATTGTAATAAATATAATTCTAAACTTAATCCAAAAAATAAATTTAGTAAATAAGGTTTTTGTGACACATACTCCCCAAAATGAAGCACTAACTGCCTTCTCATACATGTATCTATATCAATTAATGTATGACGGTGCCCCTCATGTGCTGTTTCATGCCTTTTTTGATTAGAGTCATGTTGAATAAAACAAATGTTTGTAAATGGAATAAACGTCCTCTTATCAAAATCAGTTATTAGGATAAAATTTTTCCCTACATCTTTTAATAGACCTTTTATTTTTAGCTCTTGATCCCCACACTTTACAGATACACTGACAAATGCATCAAGAATTTTTCGTAAGTGTTGACGTAATTCAAGCTGATTCTCCTCATCTGATTCATTGGCTAATGCAAGTAACAGTTGGTTAATTACTTCGATACAACTAATAAGTTCTTCATAATCTTCCGCTGTAAGACTCGTCGTAGGGGACGAGTATCGTGGAGATGGCAATCTTGCTGGACAAGCAAATGGCGTACAAAATAGATCATGATCATATTCTGTTATCGGAATACAGGCTGGACAATGAAAGGGCTCAGATAAACGATGGTGATTGTACTCATGATTACATCGATGATTAATATGATTATTCGCCATCACAAACCTCTCCTTCTACCTGCTTTAATGGTGCCAAACATGGATCGATTTCATCTAAAACTCTCATGATCCCCCAAACTCCAAGTTCTATATCCCAACGAATGTTTCCAGAACGATATAAATAGTCACCTGGAGTGTTAAAATAACTCCCTGCACCGTAACGCAGTTGGAATGTTTCCTGTGTCCCCACAGTACTTTGACCTCTTGTACTGGTAATTTCTGAATTTACATCGTCGACGCTTTGTGACCAGCGGTGACCATGAAGGACAAACGTATGGGCCCTTGGTTTATCAGCAGGGAAAATAAAACGAATCGTTATTTGGTCTCCAGGATAAGCATAAAAAATTGGGGTGGCCGGATCACCATGAACTTTTGAACTAAACACTTTTGAAATATCAGGATTCTCTCTTAAACGATGTAAAAAACGTTCTGCCCGATAATTGAAACCACGAGAGCCTTGATCTTCAAAGTCTTCCATTTCTTCTTCTAGTACAACACCAATTGGCTCTGGATCGATGATGACATTTCCTTTTTTGTCGACAAGGCGGGCCCCATCATGCATCACAATAGCAAACTCGCGAAACTCTCCTAACAAGGGATTTGAGATAACGACTTGATTGCCTTTGTCTGTTTCTTCACGTGTTTTCGGGTCAACATATACCGAGCCTTTTGGTTCCGTAATAAGCATGCCAAACGCTCCATGATGACGGTGGTTCCTGAGATCGGCCATATCCCATAAATTACAAGCTCCAACATCTTGGTCTACATACCAACGATACGTAATACTCTCCCCCGGACATATCGTTTGATCAGGATTAAAGCCAACTGTCGCTCCATCAGATCCTCTTACATCATAGGCTACTAATTGAGGATGTAATGAAATTCTTAAAGATGGAGGGAATGGGGCTTCTACTGGAACTTCTGGATAGCCATGAATATCTCCATGATGGAACTTATTGATTAGTTTGTTGTGTAAGGTAATCTCGACGTAATCTCCAACATTGGCTCTTAAGATAAGCGGTTCTGGATTTATTATTCCTTTTCTAACTGCTTCTTCATCTCTTGCAAGTATAAATATGATTCCAAAAGGATCGTGATCACCTTCTTTGTTGTAGACAAGATCAGTTTGTAAGGCTACAACCTCGTAGCTTTTTATAGGGACATCTTTAGGGACAGATTGACCAGGTGTGAGTGCTTTTGGTGGCAAATCACATGTTACATACGGCAATGGGGTCAATCGCTCCGGTGGACACGCTCGATCAGGTAAAGGGAAAAGAAACGGAACTTCGCTTTCAAAGGTGCGTAGTAAGCCCCAATTTCCTAACCAAATATCATCAATTCCACCATAATGGTAGAGCATATCAAAGTCACCTTTTCCCTCGATGGCAAATTCTGCTGTAAAAGATTCAGAAATTCCTAAATGCTGTTGTTGCGTCAATTCTGAATCTAAATCCCCACGTTCACGACGCCAGCGTTGACGATGAAGATTAAAACTATGCGATTCTTCTTGTGCCCCTTGGAAGAGACGTATCCTAACACAGTCCCCATTATACGTTTCTAATATTGGAGTAACAGGATCACCATGAACATACGAACTAAACACAAAGGCCGGATCACATTCTGGTGCCTTTAATCGAAATTGTAGTGGTTCATTTTTATAATTAACACCCATCACCCCTGGATCTTCATGAGATGAGGGAAAAGGCGGTGGATTTAATGGACAACCATCTTTATCAAACAAAAGTGCGAAATCATGAACAAATAAAGCCAGTTCACGGTAATCAGGAATGAGTGGGTTTGTAATTAATGCTTGTATTCCTGAATTAATTTCTTTTCCAGTTTTGTTATCTAAATATTCAGATCCTTTAGCTTCAATTATAATTCCACCAAACAAACCGTGCTGTTGATGAGCGTTTGCAAATAAATGATCATGGAAAAATGTCCCCTTTAATTCCACGTCTGCATACCATTGGTACCGAATCGTTTGACCTGAAAGTACCCCTGTATCATAGTTCCAACCAACATTAGCTCCATCAGAACATAATGGATCAAATTTTACGAAATGAATATGAGTCGAAGCTTCATACGTACGATTAATGAGTTGGAAAGTATTTCCACCTAAAGTTTCTGGCAATTTATTTGTAAACGTAATATGCACACATTCTCCTGCATTTGCACGAATAACTAAAGGCTCTGGTTCTTTTCTTCCTAAAAGCACATCTTCTTCATCCTCTGCTAAAACATAGAGCCTTGCTTCTGGATCATGCCAACCATTACGGTTATAAATAACAGGCATTTGGATGGCGACAATATGATACTCTCGTATTGGTGTAACTCCTTCGATACAAGGGTTCACAAATAAGGCTCCAGGTGCAGCATTCGCGGCAAACTGATTTATTTCAATTTCGGTCGGTTCACGTTCCCCTCTTCCAGAAACGATTCCAAGCGGTGGTCTTGGTGCTTTACAACCCACAATACCAGGAATAAAATTAGGAAATCCAGGGTATTCTGGAGTTGCTTTTGGTGGCAGAGGTCGCCCAGGTAAAGGTTGTAAAGGTTCGATCGGCACCCCGTTAGGATAACATTGACTTCCGTCTTGTAATGTATTAAATATCCGGTGCATCCCCCACATTCCGTCCATAAAATGAGGGTAGAGATGACAATGGATGATAACGTCACCAAATGCCTCTTGTAAACTTCCTGCTCCATATAAAGGAGAAATGGTGTACGAGTTTTGAGGGGAAATCGCTTGTGAATCGACTACTTCAGAGTCCTGATCCCTTTGCTCAAATAACCATTGGTGAACATGATAGTGAAAAACATGTGTTTCTTTTACTCCACCATGAATCACCCTTATTTTTAATGGATCACCGACATACGAGCGTAAAATTGGTGTGGCAGGATCGCCAAAAGTCCATGAATCATGATGAACCTCTTCCCCAGCACAATCCGGGCATACAACCCCTTCATGAAGGAGCTTCATGCGATTTCGTTCTGGCTCAGAGCGATAACTAATTAAGTGTGTACTGCTAGGCTGATTAAAATGAGGATCGATTGGTGTTTCTCCAAGAATATTATCGACTTCCATTTCGTCATGAAAATACCAAGCATATTCTCGAAAAGATGGTAATAATGGATTGTGAATATCTGCATACATCCCACTGTTGATCTCTTTTCCCGTTTTTGGATCTGTCCACCACGACCCTTTCGGTTGGACAAGTAACGCCCCAAATAAACCTTGAACATTGCTGCCTAACTCACTTGAAAGAGTATTTCCTAAATCAGAGAAAAAATGAATCCCTTCCCCGGCTACATGCCACTTATAAACTTGTGTTCCTCCAGGTGGACATGGTGGGGCTGTTGAATTTTCATTACATCCAACAAAAGAACCATCTGAGGTTTGAACATCATAGTCAGCACGTTGAATATGCATCGATGTCGCAAAGTCTAGCTTGTTCTCAAACAATATTTCAATTAGGTCGCCTGCATTAGCACGTATCGTTAAAGGTTGGACAAGCTCTTCTGGCATAAACGGATTACATTTAACCCTCTCTTTTACTATTTCTTCATTTTCCTTTAAAACATACATCATCCCATCTGGATTATGATCGCCAAAATTGTTGACGACAATTTTGATTGGGATTGCTACAATGTGATAACATCTAAGCAACTTCACTAACCTCCTTTCTTTATTACCATTTTTATGAATTTATTTTTGGAATACGTGGCCCGTCATTTTCAATATAAAACACTACAACATCATCAAGGTGAATTCGCATCACTCTTCCTTCTAATTCAGAAATATGAGTTGTTTCCACACAAATAAATACAAAGTCTCCTACCACTTTTTCTATTTGACCAATAACTAAAAACGGAAATTCAGCAATCATAATAAGGGCTCGACTTCCAATCGCTTCTGTAAATGCCTCTGTAACTACTTCATATCGAATTTCATTTATGGGACGACTTTCTAAACTCATTTGAACTCCTCCTCACATTTTTTATGGGATTGGAAATTGAATATCTGAATCGAACGGAACAAAATTAGCTATTAATTCCATTGGAAAACTTAATGGCGTAGGAAAACGGTAGAATGGGGCATTGCTCATTTTAATGATGACAGGGTCTAAGGTAATAAACCCATTCGTGACTTCCACTACCTTTCCCGTAAAAATCGGTCGAAATGTTTGCCCTAATATATTCAATTGGCTTGATTGCATCGTGATTAGTATTTCTTGACCAAGGACGTCTAAAAATAGATGATTTTCTGGTAAGATCCCTTCTGCTAAATCACCTTTAATCTTTTTATCTTCTCTGCCTTCCCATTTTACTTTTTTTGATTTATTGACTTTTTTAATCCTTTTCGTTTCTTTTGACGACTTAGCTCCTGAATAAAAGAACTCTTGATTGCTCATAATACCCTCCTTCATTTCAGTTATAATAAATCCATAGTTATTTACCTACTTCCATTTTATTTCTATGAAGTTTTTATTCATTTGTTACATATTCCCAATCAAATTTTATTTATTTTTCAAGGGTTTATTACAATTAAAAAAGCTTGCCGTGAACAAATGTTCACAACAAGCTTATCTACCTAGCTAAATTGGACAAACTCTTTAAAAACAACCGTTGCGTTATGACCGCCAAAGCCTAAGCTATTACTCATCGCGGCACGTACTTTTTGTTTTCTTGCTTTGTTTGGTACATAATCTAAATCACAATCTTCATCAGGAGTTTCATAATTAATTGTTGGTGGAATGATACCTTCACTAATGGCTTTAACTGTGAAAATTGCTTCCACACCACCAGCGGCACCTAATAAATGACCTGTCATTGATTTAGTTGAACTAATTGCTAGTTTATAGGCGTGCTCTCCGAAGACCGTTTTGGCCGCTAATGTTTCGTACTTATCATTATAGCCTGTACTTGTACCGTGGGCATTCAAATAGTCGATCTCTGTTGGATCAATTCCTGCATCCTCGATCGCCATTTGCATAGAGCGTGCTGCTCCTTCGCCTTCTGGTGCTGGTTGTGTTAAATGATGGGCATCACCAGTTGCCCCGTAACCAACGATTTCAGCATAAATTTTTGATCCTCGTTTTAAAGCACTATCTAAACTTTCTAAAATGATAATCCCTGCTCCTTCCCCCATGACAAAGCCATCTCGGTTTTTATCAAATGGGCGTGAAGCCGTTTTAGGGTCCTCATTTGTTGAAACTGCTTTTGCGGCACAGAAGCCGGCTACAGCCATATTCGTAATCGGAGCTTCTGCTCCCCCCGTAATCATCGCATCTGCATCACCACGTTGGATGACTTTGAACGCATCCCCAATAGAGTTTGTACCAGATGCACAGGCAGTTACCGAACATGAATTAATCCCTTTTGCACCTGTTGTAATCGACACTTGACCTGATGCCATATCAGGAATCATCATCGGAACAAAAAATGGACTCACACGGCGATAGCCTTTTGCCAAAAAGTTATGAAATTGTTGCTCATAAGTTTCCATTCCGCCGATCCCAGAACCAATCCAGACACCAACACGCCCAGCATTCTCTTCTGTAATTTCAAGGCCTGAATCCTTCAATGCCATAAGGGAAGAAGCAACCGCAAATTGAGTAAAACGATCCATTTTACGGGCATCTTTTTTATCAACAAAGATAGTTGGATCAAAATCCTTCACTTCTCCTGAAACGCTAATTGGAAAATTCTCAGCTGGAACTCTTGTTAATGAGCCAATCCCAGAAACACCAGCAACTGCCTGGCTCCACGTCGTTTCCACATCATTACCAAGTGGGGTAACGGCTCCTAATCCTGTAATTACTACTCGCTTTTTTTCCACTATGCTCTCTCCTTTATCTTCATTCAATATCTATTATTATTTTCCCCAAACGAGGGCGATTGCTCCCCAAACTAATCCACCGCCAAAACCAACTAAAACGACAGTATCTCCATCTTTTACTTTACCATTTTTTAATTCATCAACGAAAGCCATAGGGATAGAGGCTGATGAAGTATTTCCGTATTTATGAACCGTTTTCGCCATCTTTTCAATCGGTAAACCGAGACGTTCCCTTGAGGCTTCCATGATTCGAATATTAGCTTGGTGAGGAATAAGAAAATCAACATCCTCTTTGTTTAATCCTGCTTTTTCAATCACATTTAAACAAGACTCGCCCATCTGTCTTACGGCGAATTTAAATACTTCGCGACCGTTCATTTCAATGTAATCGCCTTGTAAGTTAATATGCATAGCCCCAGAACCGTCTGCCCCTAGTTCAAATGCGAGAATTCCTTTATCATCTGCTACTGGCCCAAGTACGGCTGCACCTGCACCATCGCCAAATAAGACAGCTGTATTTCGATCATTCATATCAGTTACAGAAGAAAGCTTTTCTACTCCAACGACTAAAACATGTTGATAAGCTCCTGTTTCAATAAATTGTTGTCCCGTAATGACGCCGTACATAAATCCCGCACAAGCTGCTGAAACATCCATAGCTGCCGCCTTTTTTGCACCTAAGCGACCTTGGATGAGGGCTGCTGTTGATGGGAATGGCATATCAGGTGTTACTGTAGCCACAATGATCAAATCCAAATCCTCAGCTTTTATCTCTGCCGCCTTTAATGCCTCTACAGCTGCATCGTAGGCCATATCAGATGTTTTTATCTCTTCTGGTGCAAAACGACGTTCTTCAATTCCCGTTCTCGTTTTAATCCATTCATCTGATGTATCTATTTTTTGCTCAAAATCGGTATTTGTCACAACATTTTCAGGAATATAACTTCCTAACCCTAAAATCCCAGCTTTTGGCATCCTTTAATTCCCCTTCCAAGTTGTACTTGTCTTTTCCAACCAATAATTTAGTACCTGCTACTAATAGTATATCAAAACTTTATTGATGTCTAGTAAAAATCCTTCAACCTGACCTTATTCTAGCCATTCAACTACTTCTTAATTCCTTATTTAAGAATAGGCATATGCCCTCACACAGGAATGGTTTTTGCCCATACACTAATGTGTGAAGATTAATTTAGGCATTTTCTAAGTGAGGAGGGGTAAAAATGTCTAAAAAGAAACAAGAACCAGTCAAAAGAGATTTATTTTCAGATTTAATGTTTGGACGCCCGCCAGAACCAGAGCCCGAGAAAAAGTCATCTTTTTTTCATACGGTGGAGCAATTAATTGTATTAGTGGACAAAATTGGGCCAGCTTTAGATAAATTTGTGCCAATTATCCTAATTGCACAGGCGTTATTAGAAGATAAATCAAGTGAAAAAGACGAAAAAAAAGAAAAAGAGTAAATAAAAAAAGATGGCTCATGTACGTATCATGAACCATCTTTTTAATTATTATAATTATGGCCTAAAATTCGGTCCGAATTGAGGGCCAAATTGGGGACCAAACTGAGGGCCAAACCCTGGTCCATAACCGGGTCCAAATTGGGGACCATAATTGGGCCCAAAATTCGGTCCATAGTTTGGAGCTGGGTAATACGTATTGCCACCAAAGCTATTAAAAAGTAAAGGGCCAATAGCAAGCCCGGCAACAAAAGGTAAAAGAGGAAAAAAACGTTCTTCTTGCCCTCCGTGGCGATACATCGATGGCTGATAAGAACGAGTCATAGGGTGATAGGACATAACGAACACTCTCCTTCATTTCGCTTTCTTCATTATGTTATGTCCCTGACCTATAATTTGCGCTTGTCTAATTAGTTAATTGTCCTAATTCTTGTTTAATTCATCAAATACGGAATGAAACAATCCTTCTAATTTGCTCTGCATATCTTCTTCTTCTTTTGTTTGTGCCGGCATTTCCTTAACAGCCAAATAACTTTCAACAAACCCATCTATATCACCTGTTCGTAGTTCGGCAATGGCATAATAAGAAAATAAACGAATATGGTTTGTTCCACTTTCTTTCATTAAATGAACAAAAGGGGCTAAAATTTGGAGGGCTTCTTGTTCTTGCTTATTTTTTACTAATTCAATGCCTTTCGTTATTTGTTTAGCAAAATGAGTTAACTCTTCTTTAGGATTAGTCATTTCAATATCCCCTTTTTATTTGACTCTTAATGTGAATGATAGCTCTATTTCTGCAGACATATTCACATAATGAGTATATCTCTAAAAGTAAAAAGCTCTTAAACGGAATATCAAATCCCATTTGAGCTTTACTTCTTTATATGTAGATGATTATCGATAAAGGTACTATGTTTTGATTGTTAATGCAAGTATGGCATCTTAACTTTTTCACCAGTCTCCATATAGTACTGAATAGCTTCGAGCAAATAGAAGGCGACTTCTTCAGGCACCTGAGAGCTAAATTGTCCTAAACTAATCACCTCTTCTTGAAAATCGAGTGTGTAGTTTCCTGCCTCTAGTTGTCCCGCTACAAATTGCTCAACTACTTTTACATATAAATCCTCAACATGCTGAATCGTGCTCGTTAACACCGATGCTTCTCCTAAATCAGATTGATCCGAAATATAACCAATCACATAAAGACCATCTTTTTTACTTTTTTCAATAATATCAATATGAAAGCCATCTCCAATCGGATAAATAATATCGACGTTCTGACCCTTCATTTGCTCGTAATAAGTTAGAGCTTGAACTTGATCCTGCCAGCTTAGCACATGTTCCACCGTTACCTCGACCTGCTCATTTTGAAATTGCACACCATCTACAAATCCTTGGATCTCTGGCTGCCATGGAAATGCCGCAATCACACCGACCTCATCATTTTGAGTCATAATTGCCGATAAAACACCAGCAAAATACCCCATCGCATAACCATCAAAGGAAAAGCTGGTAATATTCTCTCCTTCTACCTCACCATTAAACACAACAAAATGAATCTCCGGATAACTTTTCGCTAATTCCGTAAAAGCATCCGCAAACCTTTTCCCATGCCCAAAAACTAGTGAAACATTATTTTGCTCAAATTCCTCAAGGGCATATTTCATTTGTTCAATTGTTTGAATTTCCTCTTTATAAAACACTTCTAAGTTAAATTGAGAATGGACTCTAAGTAGACCATCATACCCTTGCCGATTCCAGCCTTGATCATTAATCGTATCTTCTAGCATTAACCCTACATTATTTGAATCAGCCGTACTAATTGTTTGAATACACCCGATAAATAAAATAGGAATGATAAAAAGAGGAATAAATAATAACCACTTTTTCTGCTTTAACATGTTGACTTCCTCCTCTTAAGCTATTTATCCATTCAAGTAGCAAAACACGGTTGAAAGGAATGATGTTAACGATTTCTTTTATTCGTTAAATGTATGTCCAAATCCTCTCGACATTGTGTAAATTCGACATTTGTAATGAAACTGTAATTTTTTTTCAAACGTGCTTCCTCCCCTAAACATTGGTATAATGAATCGTAGCATTTTGTAGAAATGAGGATCGATATGACTAAAATGAATGAAATAGAATCGCGAAGAACATTCGCCATTATCTCCCATCCAGATGCAGGGAAAACGACATTAACAGAAAAACTGCTTTTATTTGGAGGAGCAATCCGTGAAGCCGGAACAGTTAAAGGAAGAAAAAATAGCAAGCACGCGATGAGTGACTGGATGGAAATTGAAAAACAACGTGGGATTTCCGTTACGAGCTCCGTCCTTGAATTTTTATATGATGGGTACCATGTCAATATTTTGGATACTCCTGGACACCAAGACTTTAGTGAAGATACTTACCGTACATTAACAGCGGCTGATTCAGCTACGATGTTAATCGATGTCGCTAAAGGGGTCGAAGCCCAAACAAAAAAATTATTTAAAGTTTGTAAAATGCGCGGTATCCCGATTTTTACATTTATCAATAAATTAGACAGACAAGGGCGAGATCCTTTTGATTTAATGGAAGAACTCGAAAACCTCCTCGGAATTCGTTCTTATCCAATGGGTTGGCCAATTGGAATGGGGCAATCTTTTTCAGGTGTATACGATCGGATGGAAAAGAAACTTGAATTATACAATCCAGACAACCCAAAAGCCATTGACATCATTCAATTAACAGGCCCTGATGATCCAAAACTAGACGAAGCCATTAATGACGAAGGACTTGTTGCACAGTTCCGCGAAGAACTTGAATTATTGGATGTAGCTGGCGATGATTATGACGTTGAGAAAGTGAAAAACGGTGAATTAACACCTATCTTTTTCGGAAGTGCGGTTTCTAGTTTCGGTGTCCAAACTTTCTTAGAACATATGTTAAAACTAGCTCCAGCACCAACACCTCGGATGAGCACAAAAGGAGTCGTTAACCCATTTGAACATCAAGGTTTTTCTGGCTTTATTTTTAAAATTCAAGCGAATATGAACCCAGCACACCGTGATCGAATTGCTTTTCTGCGAATCACATCTGGAAAGTTTGAAAGAGGTATGACGGTCAAACACGTGCGGATCGGCAAAAATTTAAAACTGGCTCAACCGACCCAGTTTTTGGCTCAAAGTCGTAGCCTTGTTGAAGAAGCATATGCAGGAGACATTATTGGGCTTTTTGATCCAGGTAACCTTCGTATAGGTGATACGCTTGTAACAGGAGAAGCTTTTGAATTTGATGAAATGCCTCACTTCTCTCCCGAACATTTTTGTGCCATTACGGTCAAAGAAGCTTTAAAGCATAAGTCTTATGAAAAAGGACTTCATCAGCTAACAGAAGAAGGAGCGATTCAGCTATTTAAAACATTTAATAGCTACGTCGAAAAACAAATTGTTGGAGTTGTTGGAGTGTTACAATTTGAAGTACTCGAACACCGTCTCAAAAATGAATACCATGTCGATATACAATTAGAGCGACTCCCCTACTCTTTTGCTCGTTGGGTGAATGGACCGGTAAAAGAGATGGAGAAGTTTAAAAAGGCACAAAGAAATTTAGTAACCGATCGTGACGAGCGAATCGTTGTCTTGTTTGAAAATGAGTTCCAAATGCGAACAGCGATGGACAAATACCCAGAGCTACGCTTTTATGAAAACTCCTTTGTTAAAGAAGAAAAGTAAGCGAATAGTAATAGAGCCCCTTGGAGCGTCATATTTTCTCCAAGGGGCTTTTCATACAACCCTCTACCATCCCAAATTCCTAATAAATGTTTTACCACCTCTGACCTTGAAACACATAACTTGCAGTGCTTTGTAATTTAGCTTCTAAATTTCCTTCATAATAGGGCATCCATTCATTCGCTGTTTTGAAGTCAACCCACTTTACATCAAGAATCCACTCTTTATCAATAATATTAATTTCTCCTCTAACCTCCGTAGCTATAAAGGTAAAAAAGATCGCATGTTCTTCAAAATTCATCATATACGCCTCATTCACTGATACAATCCGTCCAATTTCGACTTTTAACCCCGTTTCTTCCCAAACTTCTCTTTTAGCTGCTTCCTCAAGTGACTCCCCTTGTTCAACCGCTCCACCTGGTAAAGACCAACTCTGATGTTTCTTATTATGGACAACTAATACCTCATTTTTTTCATTTAATATAATGGAATACACGACATCGACTCTCTTCATCTTCGTTTCCCCATTTCACTTTCTTTATTTTTTTGCTTTTTAAGCATAATAAAACCCACTTGCTTTCACAAGAGGGTTTCTCCATTAAATTGGAGTAACTTCACCTAAATATTCTTCTAAAGTCCAGTCATTTTCAAATAAAATCTCGGCAATTTCTGTTCCGATATAACGAAGATGCCATGGTTCAAAATCATAACCCGTGATTTCCTCTTTCCCTTTTGGATAACGGATAATAAATCCGTATTCATGAGCATGCTCGGCTAACCATTGTCCTTCATCTGTTTCTTCAAAAGCCGCAGATAAAGCAAAGCCATTGCTTCGACTTGAAACATCCATAGCAAGTCCTGTTTGATGCTCACTTTGTCCAGGCATCGCAACCACTTCTTGATCAGCCCCATGATTAGTTAACGCATTGTCATAAAGAACTTCTTGTCTTTCATACGAACGGTAGCCTGAAATCGCAAATAATTCAATTCCGGCTTCTTCAGCTGCCGTAAATAATTCTTCAAGAGCAAACGCGGCTTCTTCTCTTAAGTAACGTTTCTCTACATCTTCATCAAAAGAAAAACGAACATTTGGAGCGACCAAATCATCGGGTATATAATCACTAGGTAGTAGAAATTCTCGGTTAATATTAGCAAATATATTATCCGGATTTTGAATAACGGCTTGTCCATCAACAGTAATCACTTCGTTGATTTTATCAGCTGATATGACATAGCCTTCCTCCGTTTCCTCTGCTTCATTTTCATTTAAGCTGGCAGAGATTTCTTCCGAAGTTCCCTCATAGTGCACATCTTTATCACGATCTTGCTCTACTTGTTCCGCTTCTTTTTGCAACCTATTATCAGCTTGTCCCTCATCCCAAAAAGAACAACCGATCATAACCGTTGTTATAAGGAAAAACATAAACAATGGAGCGGCTTTTTTAAGCATTATTTCCTAACCTACCTTATAAAAAATTTCTCTTGCATTGTTATTAACCGTTATTTACAAAAACGAACGACATCATACTAGATTACTTAAGGTTAAATTATAAATGAAATAATAGGAACAGTAAACGACACAGACATAAATCAACCTTTAGTTATAGAAAGACTCATTCTATTAATCATATTCTACCAAAAGTATGATTGTATTGACCTATTGTAAATTATTCCATTATTAAAAATACTATGCCAAAAGGTCATGAAATTAAGCTTTGAGGGTTCAGCACCATTCTAATATTAATATTTTTTTTGATTTTAATACAAATTTATGTAACCTCTTTTAATAAATACCAAAATGACTTCAGCTTTTGCCAAAGTCATTTTGGTATTTATTCACTTTCACCGGAAACCTTAGTTTGGTTCTTCAGGATTTCATAATGTTCCTTTTGTTGCTTCAAGCCTTTTGAAACAGGCGTTTTCGCTTCAAAACCTAATAGCTGCTTCGATTTTTCAGTTGATAATGTAGTTTTAATCTTACTTTTACTAATTCGCTCCTCATCCATTTTTAATACTTTTATCCCTTCAAACCATTCTTCTAATTTGCCAGTCGCAAGCTGATACACTTCATTGACATGTTCGGTATCTAAAGCCAACATAAAAGCTTCAATTACATCATCAATATAAAGGATATCAATTTGAGAGCGATCCATTTTTGGGTGATCCACACCTTCAAGAATTTGCTGATAAGTCATATCACTACGCTGAAAAGGGCCATATACACTAGGCAATCGAAAAATGACATATTCCACTTTTTCTTCTGGAGCGAGTTGTCTAATCAATGTTTCACTTGCAAGCTTTGTGATGCCATATGCAGAAGTTGGATTTGTCGGCGTTTTTTCCGTAATGAGCCCCGGTCTTTCTCCATAAACCTGAACAGTGGACGGAAAAATAAAGCGAGAATGTGGTGGTGTATTCAGCAGGATTTTCTTTGTTAAAGCAACATTATGGGCAATAACCTCCTGTAGTCTCGGCCACTTGCTATCATATTTTGTTAAAGCCGCTAAATGGTAAATGGCATCCACATCTTTTAACTCAGATTTTAAATCTAAATCTTCCACTTTCTTTTCAATTAAGTGGAAAAGAGCATTTCGACCAAGTCTCATCCTCATTTCATCTAATTCATTTTGACGTTCTTTTACCATTTCATCTATTGCTACTACCTCATAACCTGATTCAATCAGCTTTTTGCATAAATGAAAACCAATAAACCCAAGGGCACCCGTCACAACAATTTTTTTCATAATAACTAACCTCCTATATAAAAAGCGAAGCCTGTTCGCTCAGAAGCGAGAAAAAATAAGAACAGCTGATGAAGACGCTCTTTGTCTTCACTCAGATGGGCGATTTTTCTCGAGCTTCTAACAGGCGTAGCTAGATTAAATAAAAAGCGAAGCCTGTTCGCTCAGAAGCGAGAAAAAATAAGAACAGCTGATGAAGACGCT
>NZ_ALPT02000055.1 GCF_000292245.2 Alkalihalobacillus alcalophilus ATCC 27647 = CGMCC 1.3604
GGTTCTATATAGAAAATAACTATTTTTTTTAATGACTAATAATGGATAGTCACTCTAATCTTGGTTTAGTGTGATTTTCATTACTTATTATGAAGGTTATGCACCCTAACCTTGGCTTTGTTAGATTTTCATTACCTATTATGAAGGTTATGCACCCTAACCTTGGCTTTGTTGGATTTTCATTACCTATTATGAAGGTTACGCACCCTAACCTTGGCTTTGCTAGATTTTCATTACCTATTATAACGATTACGAACCTTAATCTTGGCTTTGCTAGATTTTCATTACCTATTACACCTGATACGCACTCTAATCCTTCCTTTTCAAAATTTCCATTACCTATTACCACAAAAAAACTCCAACTATGTTAACATAGTTAGAGTTTTTTCTATTATCCTACTAAAGAGCGTTCAACGATTTCCACGATATCGAGTGTTAGCACATTTTCTTCTTCAACTGCTTTAACACCATCACTTAGCATCGTTAAACAATATGGACAGCCACTGCTAATCACACTTGGGTTAACCGCTAATGCTTGCTCAGTCCGTTCAACATTCACTCGTTTACCGACTGTCTCTTCCATCCACATTAAGCCACCGCCTGCTCCACAGCACATTCCATTTTCACGATTACGCTTCATCTCAACGACTTTAACACCTGGAATTGCTTTTAGAATTTCCCTTGGTGGTTCATATACTTCATTATATCGACCGAGGTAACAGGAATCATGATACACGATCGTTTCATTGACTTCATATTTCGGAACAATCTTTCCTTCTTTGATCAATTTATCAATAAGCTCCGTATGGTGATACACCTCTACATCCTCTAAGCCAAAATCAGGATATTCATTTTTGAAAGTATTATAAGCATGAGGATCAATAGTCACAATCTTTTTAACCTCATTTTTTTGGAAGGTTTCAATATTAGCGACCGCCAGCTCTTGATACAAAAATTCATTTCCGATACGTCTTGGTGTATCTCCTGAATTTTTCTCCTTGTTGCCAAGAATCGCAAATTTTACCCCTGCTTCATTCATTACCTTTACAAAAGATTGAGCGATTTTTTTGCTACGATTATCATAGGATCCCATTGAACCAACAAAGAATAAATATTCAAATTCTTCGTCTTTTTTCTTCAGTTGTTTCACTGTTGGGATATACAAATCATCTCGATCATCCACCCACTTTTCACGGTCTTTACGGTTAATCCCCCACGGATTTCCTTGGCGTTCAATATTTGTCATCGCTCTTTGAGCATCTGGGTCGACCTTTCCCTCTGTTAAAACAAGGTATCTTCTCATATCAATGATTTTGTCGACATGCTCATTCATTACTGGACATTGGTCCTCACAGTTACGACAGGTTGTACAGGCCCAAATTTCTTCTTCCGTAATGACATCTCCGATTAAATTAACCCCATAACTTGCGGCGACCTCATCTGCACCTTCACCAGCCATTGCCAACTGATTTGCTTTTGAGTTATTAAATAAATACGTTGGCATCCAAGGTGATTTACTCGTAATTGCAGCACCTTTTTCCGTTAAATGATCCCTCATGTGAGTAATCAAATGCATCGGTGAAAGAATTTTTCCCGTTCCTGAAGCTGGACAAACACTCGTACATCTTCCACATTCTACACAGGCGTACAAATCCAATAATTGTTTTTGGTTAAAATCTTCAATTTTATTTTTCCCAAAAATCTCTTGGTCCTCATCTTCAAAATTGATGGAGGCAAGTCGACCAACCTTATGAGTACGTCCGAGAAAAACATTAATCGGTCCAGCAATTAAGTGGGCATGCTTTGATTGTGGCACATAAACTAAAAACGTTAGTAAAAATAACAAATGGGCCCACCAAAACACGTAGAAACAAACAACCACTACTCCTAGTGGGAGCCAACTAAATAAAACCGCAAGACTTGAAGCGACAGGCTCAAAACCGGTAAATGACTTTTCCAACCAAATCATTTCCATACCTTTTCCTAAAAGCTTGGAAGTCATTAATCCTCCGATAAAAAGGAGAACGAGACCTGCTTTCCATCCCCGCTTTAATCGCGGCAATTTTTCGACATATCGGCGATAAAAAGCCCATATAACCGCAATTAAAATCATTACGACAACAAACTCTTGGAAAAGAGCAAAATAGGGATAAAGGGGACCCAGAGGTAAATGCGCCCCTGGAACGAGCCCCTTATAAATAAAGTCTATCGCACCAATTTGTACGAATAAAAAACCGTAAAAGAGCATGGCGTGAATGATTCCACTCTTTTTATCCTTCATCACCTTTTTTTGACCGAATACATTCACCCAAACCTCATATAATCGTTCTTTCATTGAGTGGTCAAACTCTGCTTTTTTTCCTAGTTTGATAAAGTCATAGCGGGTTTTCACGAGTGAGCCAAACAAGTAAACGGCATATCCAGTTATGAGTAAAAAAGCAATGGTGTTGATGATTAAAAAAGTTGACATTCCTACCACTTCCTCTTATATATAATCAGTTCATACCCTTTTTCATTAAATGGTTTCTGAAATTTTCAAAACTTTTTTCAGCTCTTCTGTTAGCAACGGAACGATTTCAAATAGGTCACCAACAATCCCATAATCTGCTATATCAAAAATAGGAGCTTCTGGATCTTTATTAATGGCAACAATAACTTTTGAGTTCGACATCCCTGCTACATGCTGAATCGCTCCAGAAATTCCGCATGCGATATATAAATCAGGTGTTACTACTTTTCCTGTTTGCCCGATTTGTAAGGAATAATCACAATATTCAGCATCACACGCTCCTCGTGACGCCCCAACTGCACCATTTAAAACACGAGCAAGTTCTTGCAATGGTTTAAATCCTTCTGTTCCTTTTACTCCACGTCCGCCTGCTACTACAATTTTCGCTTCGGATAAATCAACACCCTCACTCGTTTTACGGACGATCTCTTTAATAATCGTACGAATATCTTTTATATCAACAGACACAGGTGTGACGTCCCCTGTCTTTGACTCATCTACTTCTAGAGGTGCTATATTGTTTGGACGAATCGTTGCCATGACGATTCCTTCCTTAATTTTCTTCTTTTCAAATGCTTTTCCAGAGTACAGTGGGCGGGTAAAAATGACTTCTCCTTCTTCACTTTCAATCGCTGTTACATCTGAAATAAGTCCCGCTTCTAACTTCATCGCAAGCCTTGGACTCACATCTTTACCAATTGATGTATGCCCTAAAATGATCCCTTCTGGACTCTCTTTATCTATAACTTGTAACAAAGCTTGTTGATAAGCATCTGTCGTATAATCTTTTAATTTCTCATCATTTACAGTGACCACCCGATCGGCCCCATAATGGAAAAGCTGAGTAGTTAAATTGTCTACGTTTTCTCCAAGTAACACAGCTACTACTTCTCCACCAGCGGATAATTCATGTCCAACCGCTAAAGCTTCAAATGAAACTTGACGTAATTCCTGATCCTTTATCTCCGTAACAACCAATACTTTTTTCGTCAATGAAAACTCCTCCTTTGAATAAAAAGCGAAGTCCGTTTGCTCAGAAGTGAGAAAAAATGCAGGGCGGCTTCTGAAGACGCTTTTTGTCTTCATAAGACGAACCGATTTTTCTCGAACTTCTAACGGACGCAGCTAGATTAAATAAAAAGCGAATCCTGTTCGCTCAGAAGCGAGAAAATCAAAGTTAAATAACTTTCGCCTCTGATGTTAATAGTAATACTAACTCGTTTACTTGTTCAGCTGGCCCACCTTCTAAACGCTTTCCTGCTTGTTTTTCTGGTGGTAAGAAAATTTCAATCGTCTCTGTTTTTGCAAGGACATCATCTTCATCTAAATCAATATCATCTAAATCCAATACTTCAAGAGGTTTTTTCTTAGCCTTCATAATTCCTGGAAGAGATGGATATCTTGGCTCATTAAGTCCTTGTTGTGCCGTCACTAAAATCGGTAAAGCTACTTCCACAGTTTCCTTATCTCCCTCAACATCGCGAACAACCGTAGCTATTCCAGCTGAAATTGATAATTCTGTAATCGTTGTCACTTGTGGAATTCCTAAACTTTCCGCCACACGTGGTCCCACTTGGCCAGAACCACCATCAACCGCAACATTACCACCAAGAATAATATCGTATTCTTGTTCTTTTAAATAGGTTGATAGGATAAAAGCCGTCGTAAATGGATCATATTCCTCTACATCTTCACTGTTTAAAAGAACGGCTTTATCTGCTCCCATAGCTAAAGCGGTACGAAGCTGCTTTTCCGATTCTTCTTCCCCAACTGTAACAACCGTCACCTCTCCACCATGTTCATCTCGAAGCACGATAGCTTCCTCTATCGCATATTCATCATATGGATTAATAATAAACTCCGCACTTTCCTCATCAACTTTTCCGTTTTGAATGACAATTTTTTCTTCTGTATCGAAGGTACGTTTCATAATTACAAAGATATTCATCATTATCCTCCTCAATTATAAAGCGAAGTCCGTTTGCCTTGGCTCTACTTCCTATGGCAAGAGCAGTTAAAGAACGTTCTTTTTCTCAGGACTCTAACGGGCTTAGCTAAATGAATAGTCTGTTAAATTTTCAATCCCCTAACAAGAAAGCGTTTACTTAAATTCATATAATAAATAGATACCCTATGGTAAGATAACATTATCTTATAATTTTACAGACATCCCTCCTATAAGTGATTAAATTCGACAAATTTCCTTATTTTTCAACAGACCAGTCTGTCTAAGGAAGCCATAAAAAATTTCCTTAACAATTATGTCTTGGAGTTCACATCTTTTATCATTAGTACTTTCTTTAATACTAATTTATCACTCCCCATTAGTCAATATTTTTTATAAGAATTATTAGAAAATTAAAGATAGTCGTTTTATTCTTTCAGCTTTACTTTTTAGGTAGCTGCTTCAATGTGCACCTACGCATCTCCCCACCTTTTACTTATGGGAAGGAGGGAGAAACATAATGATTAACAACCTATTTCCAAATCAAATGTTGGCTTTATTTTTGTGGTGCTTGAACCTGTTCAAAATAAGGGGAAAACTGGTACTTTTGCTTAGCCTCTTCTGTCAAAAGTGAGTTTAACGTAAAATCAGCATAAATTACGACAATTTCTTCATTTGAAAAGGGTCCTTCTGGGTTATACCATTTATACGTCCAGTTCACCATTCCAAAAATCGTCATTCCAATAATCGGTACCGGTAAATTTGGTAAAAATTCGCCTTTATCGATCCCCTCTTGAATTACATTATTAATAAGGTCTCTTACTTTATCACGCTTTTTGCTTATCGCTTCAAAATATTCTTCAGGCAAATACGTATGATCTTGGTAAAAAACCGTTTGGTGCGGCTTATATTTTGTGAAATTTTCTGCTGATGATTTTAAAATTTGTGATAGTTTTTCTGTCGGTGTTTCATTATTTTCGACCGCTTTGCCGACCTGATTTAACGCATAAGATATAAATGTGTCATGGATAATAAAAAGCAACTCATCCTTAGATTTGAAGTTATGATAGAAGCCACCTTTAGATGTTCCACTTTCCTCAATGATCTTATTAATTCCTACCCCATGATATCCGTATTTTTCAAAAAGCTGTAAAGCGGTATCAATAATTCGGTCTCTTGCTGATTTCACTGTCATTTGTTTCCCTCCCATCTATTCCTTATTTTATATGAAATTTGTCTATTGATGCAATTATCAAATAAAAAGAATTATTTAGACAGAACTAAATTTCTCTATAAAACTTTTTAATTAGCTTCTTAAAGATGCCATCTGCACTTTAAATTTCATCATACATTAAGAAGCTCTAAGAATCTATAAATTCTTAGAGCCTTGTTGAAAGTTATCAAATATTTATGCTAGTTTTTTAGCTGTTTTCCACTCTTTCTTCCAACTAAATTGTGCCCATAAAAGCAGACCTAATGCCAAAAGAGCAACCACTGATAAAATCAGAAACCCACTTGAATAGCTCCCTGTCCAATCTCTCATAATTCCTAAAAGATTCGGTAAAAAGAAACCACCAATTCCACCAGCAGCCCCTACAATTCCTGTCACCATCCCAATCTCTTTTTCAAATCTTTGTGGAACAAGTTGAAAAACCGCCCCGTTTCCCATTCCAAGAAAACCCATCCCTAAAAAAAGAGCAATGGTCACAAATAGAAGCGGTGGCAATAAACTAACAGCTAACATGCTGATAGCAACCCCAACAAATAACATCCGTAACAATGTCGCTCCCCCAATTTTATCAGCAATTAACCCTCCGACTGGTCGTAAGAAGCTTCCCGCTGCAACAACAATCGTCACAAATTCACCTGCCCGAACACCCGAAAGAGAATACTGACTGACAAAAAAATAACTTAGAAAGCTAGAAAGTCCCACGAATCCACCAAAAGTCACACTATATAACAAACAGAAATACCAAGTATCTACTTCTTTAAAGACAAGGAAATAGTCTTTAATTGGCTTTGGTTTTGGTTGATTAGGTGGTTCTTTTGCCATGAATACAAACGAAACCATAACAAGTAGTAACGGGATAAGAGCTAATCCCATCACTCCACTCCAACCGAATACTTCCGCTAGTCGTGGTCCAAAAAGGGTTGCTAGCAATGTCCCACTATTCCCTGCTCCTGCAATCCCCATTGCAATACCTTGCATATGTGGTGGATACCAACGACTAGCTAGTGGTAAAGAGGCGGAAAAACTGGCCCCTGCTACACCAAGCAGAATCCCAATAGCTACTAATTCACTAATGGTGTTACCGAATAACCATCCCCATAAAAGTGGAACCATCGTGATGACCATCCCACCTATTGCTGTTTTTTTAGGTCCATATCGATCGGTCAAAATACCAACAATTATACGAAAGACCGAACCAGCTAAAATGGGTATTGCAACAATTAATCCTAGTTGTGATGCAGATAAACCAAAATCAACTGTAATATACGCACCTAAAGCACCAAGAAGCACCCATATCATAAAGCTAATATCAAAATACAAGAAAGCAGACAATAATGATGGCGCATGACCGCTTTTTTTAAGGTCTGATAGTTTCACTTATCCCACTCCCTTTTTCTTTATACTAGTGTTAACTTAACAGCACTTACTTTAAAGCTTGGCATACGACAAGTTGGATCAAGGTCAGCTGCCACCAGTCGATTGACATTCTGCCCCTCATCCCAATGAAATGGAACAAATAGAGTATCTTTTCGAATTGCTTTTGTTATTTTACTTCGAACAATAATCGAACCTCTCTTTGATTCTATTTTGACAAGCTTTTGATCTTTTACGTTATATCGCATAGCCGTCTCAGGATGAATTTCCACATAAGATTCAAAGTTTCTCGCTTCTAATGAAGAGCTCTTACGGGTCTGAACCCCTGTCAAATAATGAGACATCACCCTCCCTGTCGTTAAATAGAGAGGGTATTTAGGACAAGTTTTTTCTTTGGCTACCTCGGGTTTATTCGGTACTACAACCATTTTGGCTTTTCGATCGGTATGAGCAAAACCTTCTTCAAATAAACGATTCGTTCCTGAATGCCCCTCATTTGGACAAGGCCAAAGCAAACCTTCATTCTCATGAAGCCTAGAATAACTCATTCCATAATAGTCAGCCTTCCCCCCACGACTTGCCACCCTTAGTTCATTAAAGATCTCCTCTGCACTGTTAAATGAAAAGAGATGACCGGCTCCAAGTGTTTCGGCAATTAGACAAAGAATTTGCCAATCATGTTTTGCTTCACCAAGAGGTTTCATCATTGCTTTTCTTACAGTTACTCTACCTTCAAAATTTGTCATTGTGCCCTCATCCTCTAGATAGGAAGTAGAAGGTAAAATCAAATCGGCTAATTTGGCTGTTTCAGATAAAAATAAGTCAACCGCTACAAGAAAAGAGAGCTTCGCTAATGCTGCTTTCACAAAATGAGCATTCGGATTTGAAACGACAGGGTTTGAACAAAGTAAAAACATCCCTTTAATCTCACCAGCATCAATTTTTTCTATCATTTCGAAAGCAGAAACTCCTTTTCTTGGCAACTCTTCTTCGGAAATCCCCCAAACATTCGCTATATATTTACGATCCTCTAAATTTTCAATGGAACGATAACCTGGCAGCTGATCAGCCTTTTGCCCATGTTCTCTTGCCCCTTGACCATTACTCTGACCAGTTATCGCCCCATACCCACATGCATGCTTTCCGAATTTACCTGTAGCAAGTAAAATATTTAATAAATTTCGTACAGATATGGAGCCATCCGTTTGTTGTTCAACCCCCCTCGCACTAAAAATCATTCCCGTCTTAGGTGTAGCAAACTCAGTCGCAGCTCGGCGAATATCCCTTTCAGAAACTCCTGTAATAGCAGAAATTTCTGTTAATTCAAGAGAAAGAACCCACTGTTTCACTTCCTCATACCCATTTGCTGATGTAGTTAGAAACTCAGAATCAATTAAATCTTCCTGAAAAATAACGTGTAAAATTCCATTATATAGTGCAGCATCGGTACCCGGTTTCAACTGCAAATGTAAGTTGGCAAGCTTGGTTGTTGAGGTTTCTCTTGGATCTACGGCTATGATAAATGCTCCATTTTTCTTTGCTTGTTCAAAATAAGGCATCAATGTTGGCTGACATTCTCCGATATTGGTTCCCGCTAATATTAAACATTCTGCTTCAGGGATTTCCTGTAAGCCATTAGTCATTCCACGATCGATCCCTAAAGTTAAGGTTGCAGCAGATGCTGCCGCAGACATACAAAGTCGTCCATTATAATCGATGTATTTCGTTTTTAAGGCAACACGTGCAAATTTCCCCATTAGATAAGCCTCTTCATTTGTAATGGAGGCACTCCCATAAACAGACATTGCATCATATCCATATTTTTGCTGGAGCTCGGTAATATTCTCCTTAATATAATCTAAAGCCTCTGCCCAAGAAATCGGCACAAATTGTCCATCTGATTTAATCATGGGCTGGGTCAAACGCTCTTTATGTAAGGCGTGTTGATGTGCATGCATCCCTTTTATACATAAACGGCCATTTGAAGTTGGATTTGCCTTACCAATCGTTTTATACCGTCTACGATTTCCACTTCTAGATTCGATCAACTGCATTTTACATTGAACACTACAAAATGGGCACTGACTATCATAGACATGCTCCGTTTCATTTCCCTGCTCCTTTTCACGAAAATAAGCTAGCATTTTACTTGTCAAAAGCTCCCCTCCTTTTGTACAATTCAGTGCTTTTTCAAAGCTGTGTTAAAAGCTCAGAACGATTTGTTTCATCAAATATAAACTCCCGAACAGAAATTATCCCCATCCTTTGAAGCCAAGAATAAAGCGGTTCTAAGTACTTGGCTGTCATTCTGTAATAATGAATCAACCCTAAAATCATCTCAAGGAGCATTTCTTCTTTGAGTGTTTTGTAAAACAACTGGTTTTCCTCATCACTTTGTCCTATGACGGATAATTCTAACCCATGAGGATAATAGTCAATTCGAAGATCACACTTCGTAGCATTAACCCTTTCACCTAAATAAAAAATGCCTATTTGCACGGTATGTGGAACATTAACTCCTAATAATCTTTGATCTAGTTCAACCGCTAATTGAAGCAGTTGTTCTTTATTTTCTCGGAAATGATTCAACATGAGGACTGGTTGAACTTGAAAATCATTATTTTTCCTTAATGGTAAATTTAAATCACTATAAAGGTTTCTCAATTGTTCTTTTTCAATCGAATCAAGTTCGATTCGTTGGTCACTACGAACTCTTAAGTATGGCACTCGATACTTTTTCATTATTGTAGCAACACTATTAATCTGTTCAGCTGTTATTACTCCCCCGTAAAATTCAGGGGTTAATGCAAACTTACCGTTTTTTTGCTCAATTACATTTAATTCTTCCTTCGAATATTCAAACGCTGAAGTGTGAATCATCGTCACATAATAAGTCAGGACTTTTTGACAAACTTTACAGCCTGTTGACTTCATCCAACCTAGTGTTGAACGAACCTCTTCAATTGTCTCTAAACCTAATTTAATGATACGCTCAACCACTTCCTCTTCAGACAAATCGATACACACACATAGTGTCTCCTTTTCACTTTCGAAAGAGTCACCGCCGATTTCCATCGTTTGGAGCATCGCCTTTATCGTTGATGAACACCCTCCACAAGAACTAGATGCTTTTGTTCTCACCTTAACTTGCTCTAACGTTTTTGCACCATGTTTAGAGATTGCTTCTTGAATTATTCCTTTAGAAACAGCATTACATTGACAAACTAAATCCGTTTTTTTCAAATTTTTAACAACATCTTCAACTGACCCTACCATTGTTAATAATTGTTCTTTCCGCTCGTCCGATAAATTTTGTTTTTCGACTATATATTCCAAAAGCAGTGAACTATTCTGAACTTCTCCGTATAAAATAACACCTACTAATCGATCATCATCAAAAATGAACCGTTTATAGTTTTTTTTGATTTCGTTAATGAGTGTCAAAGAAAGCATCGTTTCTTTCGGTTCGATTAACCCAGCAGAGAATACATGAACTCCAGATATTTTTAATTTTGAAGAGACCGTTGTCCCCCGATAAAGATGACCTTGAACACCACAAAGAATATGAGCCAATACATTTGCTTGTTCATTTAATGGTTGAACCAGTCCATATACGATGCCTCGATGTTCCGCACATTCGCCAATCGCATAAATATTAGGGTTGCTCGTTTGGAGGGAATCATTGACGACGATCGCTCGATTCGTTTTAATACCATTAGCTTTTGCGAGTTCCATATTCGGACGAATGCCCGCACACATGATCACAAGATCAGCTTTGGTCATTGTCCCATCGGAAAAACGAACTCCCTCAACCGTACTTTCACCTAATATTTCTTTCGTTTCTTTTTGTAACCAAAATTGGATTCCTTGATTCTTTAATTCTTCCATCAATAAAGACGATGCCGTTTCATCAAGCTGACGTTCCATAATACGCTCACCCAAATGCACAACCACTACTTCTAACCCCAAATGGACTAACCCTTTCGCTGCTTCCAGTCCAAGAAGGCCACCTCCAATCACAATTGCTTTTTTGGTATGTTTAGCAAGTGCCGTCAGATGATCACAATCTTCCACCGTTCGAAATGTCCTCACATTGGAAAGTTGACTTCCTGGAATAGGAAGCTTGAAGGGTCTTGAGCCAGTAGCAAATACCAAATGATCATATTCGGTACAATAGCCTTTATCCGTTATCAAAACTTTCGAATCTGGATTCAACTGGACAACAGTTTCTCCCACTCGAAGATTAATATTGTTTTTCTCGTACCATTCATTTGGATGAATCTTAATATCCTCTAGCTCCTTTTCCCCTTGTAAAACAGAAGAAAGAAGCACTCGATTATAGCTAGAAACAGGTTCACTGCCGATAACGGTCATTTCAAACTTATCAGGAGCCTTCTGAACAATTTCCGAAAGGATTCTCGAACCTGCCATTCCATTTCCAATGACAACTAGTTTCTCTTTTTGTCTATTCAAACTACACCTCCGCCTATCAAAAGAACAAAGACTTCCTTTCATCATCTAGCCATACATAGACATCATGACCATTTAATTCGACCTCAAAAACTTTTACACATCCGTTGTCTCCCCCTTCAGCTTCGCCTGTTTTCGTATTAATTTTCCAATCATGAAGAGGACAAAAGACATGTTTGCCACTGACAATACCATCTGAAAGAGGACCTCCTTTATGTGGACATCTGTTTTCAATCGCATGGATTGAACCATCTTCTTGTAAGAAAAGAGCTAGCTGAAGTCCATCTAAAACAACATTCTTACCTAAATTTCGAGAAAGTTCCAATTTATTGGCCACTAGTACACGTCTTTTTGCTTCTAATTGTTTCATCCAAATGTCCTCCTTAACTATTCAAATTAACTAGATTTGTCTTAAATAACTTTTCTTTCTTTTCTTCACTATTAACAAGTTCTTCCCAAGGATCTTGATAAGTTGATAAAGCAATATCCATCCTCTCTATCAGTGCGACTCTTTCTTCATGATCCTCCAGAACCACTTTCTTTATTGAATCTAATCCAACTCGTTCGACCCAATGAGATGTTCGTTCAAGGTATTTTGCCTGTTCACGGTAATATTGTAAGAACGCACTAATCGTATTAATAACTTCTTCAGACGTTTGTACTTTGCAAAGCAAATCTCCCTTTCGTAAATCTACCCCGCCATTACCTGCAACATAAATCTCCCAAGCTCCTTCCACTCCAACAATCCCTACATCTTTTATACCTGACTCTGCACAATTTCTAGGACAGGCTGATACCGCCATTTTCACCTTATGAGGGGTATTTAACCCTTCATACTTTTTCTCTATTAATATTCCGAGGCCAATAGAGTCCTGTGTTCCAAATCGGCAAAAATTTTCACCTACACATGTTTTTACGGTTCTTAATGTTTTTCCGTATGCATAACCAGAACGCATATCAAGCTCTTTCCAAACCTTTGGCAAATCCTCCTTATTAATTCCTAGCAGGTCAATTCGTTGGCCGCCCGTTACTTTCAAAAGCGGTACATTAAATCGATCCGCAACATCAGCAATTTTACGGAGTTGAGCTGAATCTGTCACACCACCGTACATTCTCGGAACAACGGAAAACGTTCCATCGTTTTGAATGTTTGCATGTAGCCGTTCATTAACAAATCGAGAATGACTATCATCTTCATAATTCAGTGGATCAATCAACCCAAGATAATAATTAAGGGCAGGACGACACTTGGAACAGCCATCCTTGCTTTTCCAATTTAGGACATTCATGACTTCATGAATAAAGGTCAATCCAAGCTCACGAATGTTAGCCACTACTTCTTCATGAGAATAATGTGTACATGTACACATTGGTTCCTTCGCTACATTTGCTTCTTCACCTGTCGTTAGCTCAATTAATTCCTGCACTTGCGGTTTACACCCTCCACATGAGCGAGCGGCATTTGTACATTGTGTGACCTCACGTACCGTTTTTAAGCCTAATTCATTTATCGCTGAGACAATATCTCCTTTACTAACACCATTACAGCCGCAAATAGTTTCTGAATCTAACATACTAGCAACAGCTGATTCCTTTTCGGCACCCATCTGTTCTGATGGTAGAATCGCGACTTTATTAAGCTTAGAAATGTCTTCTTTTGAACGAAGCATGGACAAAATTCTTGGTGAATCGGAGGTATCCCCAAACAGTACACAACCGAGTATACGATTGTCTTGGATGACCACCTTTTTGTAAATCCGATCAAACTCATCATGAACTCGAATCGATTTTGTGTTCTCTGTATCTATAAAATTACCTGCAGAAAATACATCAACACCAGCTACTTTAAGCTGTGTATAAACGACTGAACCTTTATATCCTGGTGTTTGAGAAGTTTGTTCTTTTGATTGTTCACATATATGTGCAGCCAGTACTTTTCCTTGTTCATATAATGGAGCAACAAGTCCATAAACGACTCCCCTATGCTCTGCACATTCACCAACCGCATACACATTAGGTTGACTCGTTTCCAGCTTATCGTTAACTTGAATCGCACGACCTATCTCTAAGCCCGTTTTTTGTGCTAATTGAATATTCGGTTTGATACCGACTGCCATTACAACAAGGTCAGTCTCTAACTTTGTACCATCTTTAAACAATAAACCTTCAACTCTTTTTCCTCCTAATAACTTTTCCGTTTGTTTATTTAAATGAAATCTCATTCCTTGATTTTCTAACTCTTCTTGAAGCATTTTAGCAGCTGTTCGATCAAGCTGACGTTCCATTAAAAAGTCTTGAAGATGAATCACCTCAACTTCCATTTTTAAATTTAATAATCCTCTCGCAGCCTCTAACCCAAGTAATCCTCCTCCAATGACCACGGCTCTCTTATACTTTTTAGCTGTTTCTATCATCGTTTCACAATCTTTAATATTTCGAAAAGCGATGACTCCTTCTTTATCTGCACCAGGAAGAGGAAGCATAAAAGCATTAGAACCAGTCGCAAAAATGAGATGATCATAGGACTGATGAATTCCATTTGCACTTTTAACGATTTGACTTTTTGAATCAACAGATACAACAGGATCTCCCGTATATAACTGAATCTGGTTCTCTTCATACCACTTGTAATCATTTAGAATGATATCATTTACACCCGCATCTCCTTGTAACACAGAAGATAAAAGGATCCGATTATAATTCGGCTGAGGTTCCTCTCCAAACACAGTAATCTCAAACCGATTAGGCTCTAGCTTGATAATCTCTTCTATGGTTCGAATTCCGGCCATCCCATTTCCAATTAACACGAGTTTTTCTTTCAAATTCAATCCTCTCCTTTTGTTTTTTCTATTAACTTCTAGATGGACTGAAGAGTAGGTAAGTCTTCTTCCAAGTTCAGTGAATCGATGATTTCAACATTCCATTTATTCGTGAATTGACCAATAGCATTTGTTTCAACATTATTTATCAATAGCTTAAGTGGAACCGCAAAGTCTTGAAATCTGATTTCTTGAAAACAACGTTCAACTACCATTAGCTCCTCTTCACTCTCACACAACAATGTATTGACATGGCCTTCCTCTAAGAGTCGACTTATGGCCATCTTTGTAACAGGCGAAAGCAACTCTATTGAAGAATCACCACCGATACGTAGCTGCATTAAATGCTTCTGTTCTTCTGCAAAATCAACTTGAAACCCATAACGATTAAACTCCTTTAAAACTTCCTGTGTTCCAGCTAATAAAGGGGCTTGCAGCTCACGAATATCGTAGCCTAACTGCATCAGCTTTTGAATAAATCCTCTTACATGTATCGTTTCAAAAAATACGAGCCCTTGTTGTGGAGAAGCTTTGAAAGCGGCTTGGACAACATCCGTTGTCACTTCTCCACTTTGCAAACTACTCAATGAATAACGATATACATCTGCACCATTTTCTCGAAACATAGATACCAAAGGGGTTTCCTCTTTTGTAAACGTTAATACTCCCAATCCAGAGTAAGGCTTTTGACCAAACCATGAGAATTGCTCCCGCTTTGATACAATATCTCCCACAACAATCATCGCTGGGTTTTTGACCTTTGCTTTTTTTACCTCCCTATAAATATTTGATAATGTACCTTCTACTGTTTTTTGTCTGCTATATGTTCCCCATTGAATGACGAGAACAGGGGTTTGAGCTGGTTTTCCTTTAGCCATTAATTCTGTTGTGATCGTTTCAATTTCACTAATACCCATATAAAAAAGAATCGTATCAACGGACTGTGCTAAAGCTTCCCAGTTCACCTTAGGTTTTCCTAACTGATTATGACAATGACCCGTTACGACCGCAAAGGAAGTCGAGTAATCTCGATGAGTAACAGGGACTCCTGCATACATGGAGGCAGCAATTCCTGAAGTAATCCCTGGTACAATTTCATAAGCAATTCCATTCTTCTTTAAGAAAGCCGCTTCTTCTCCAACTCTTCCGAATACAGCTGGATCTCCTCCTTTCAAGCGCACAACTTGTTTTCCTTTTTTGGCATGGATAAGCATCTCTGTTTGAATATCTTCTTGGCGAAGGGTATGTTTACACGGTTGCTTACCACAATAAATAACTTTCGCCTGATTATTTGCTTCCATCAACAAATGAGGATTCACAAGTCGATCGATGATGACGACATCTGCTTGCTCTAATACGCGTTTTCCCTTTATCGTTAATAGCTCGATATCGCCCGGTCCTGCCCCTACCAAGAATACTTTTCCTTTCGTACTCATTTACTCTCCCCTTTCAAAGAACTGATAATGACTAAAGGTTAACAAATAATTATTTGAAAAGTGGAAATATTGTCACATTACTTCACACAGATATTTTATTGCGGTAATACGTTATACGACAAAATACCTAAACTGTATATTAGACATTTTATACAAAGTTAAATAGCCCCAAAGCAATAGTTGCTTTGGGGCTTAAAACGATATTTTCTAATCCTGTTCCTGTTCTTTCGTGTTCCTTTAGATGATTTTTGATAAAAAGAGCTTTGTTCTTTCGTGTTTTGGATTATCAAACAGCTCTGTTGGTGTCCCTGTTTCCACAATTTCACCTTCATCAAATAGAATAATTCGGTCGGCTACTTCACGAGCAAATCCCATTTCATGTGTTACAACAAGCATCGTCATCCCTGTATTACACAATTCTTTCATAACATCTAGTACTTCTTTAACCATTTCTGGGTCAAGGGCTGATGTTGGTTCATCAAATAACATAATTTTAGGCTGCATAGCAAGTGCTCTTGCAATAGCCACTCGTTGTTGTTGCCCACCGGAAAGCTGACCTGGATATTTATTCGCTTGCTCTGGAATCCCAACACGTTCTAATAAGCCTAAGGCAATTTCTTCGGCTTTCTTTTTCGGCCACTTTCGCACCCAAATTGGTGATAACGTAATATTTTTTAAAATCGTTAAGTGAGGAAAAAGATTAAACGATTGGAATACCATTCCTGTTTCCATCCGAATCGCGTCTCGTTTGGCAATATCGTTAGTTAAGGGAATACCATCCACTTCGATTGTACCTTCTTGAATTTCTTCTAATGCATTAATCGTCCGAATAAACGTTGATTTCCCAGAACCAGACGGGCCAAGAATACAAACAATTTCTCCACGTTTAATTGAAACGTCGACATCTTTTAAGACGTGATGATTATTGTTATACCATTTATTAATTTTTTTACATACGATAATATCTTCTCTTTCTTCCAATGGAATACTCGGATCAAAATCATCAACAGCAATTTTCATAATATCCTCCTCAGTTATAAAGCGGAGTCCGTTTGCTTAGAAGTGAGAAAAAATACAGGGTTGACTAAAAAGTCGCTCTTTGACTTTATAGGCAAACCGATTTTTCTCGAACTTCTAACGGACGCAGCTAGAATGAATATAAAGCGAAGTCCGTTTGTTTAGAAGTGAGAAAAAATACAGGGTTGACTAAAAAGTCGCTCTTTGACTTTATAGGCAAACCGATTTTTCTCGAACTTCTAACGGACGCAGCTAGAATGAATATAAAGCGAAGTCCGTTTGTTCAGAAGTGAGAAAAGTGAAGTTGGTATACTCCGCAAGCTGCATGACCTACGCGTTCCGCGGGTGAACCGGGAGCCTCCTCGCTTTGCTGCGGGGTCTCCCGTGTATCACTAATCCCGCAGGAGTCTCCGGTCATTCCGCTTGCTCCGTTTGGATAAGGAAATATGGAGTTAGCCAAAAAAATCACATTTTCATATGCTTGATTTAGTTTAAGAACATCACTTTAATTTAAATGAACCGTTTAGTAATCGATTTTTCTCGAGCTTCTAACAGGCGTAGCTAGAATGAATATAAAGCGGAGCCTGTTTGGTCAGAAGCGAGAAAATTAAGGATCAACGCTAAGTTCGCGACGTCAATCCCTACGCCTTGTACCCACGTCCTGTGGGCAAGAGCGGCCGTTGAAGACGCTTTTTGTCTTCATAAGGACGACCGATTTTTCTCGAGCTTCTAACAGGCGTAACTAGAATGAATCTTATTAATGAGTTACTTTTAAAGATTTTTCAATTCGTTTACTTACAAGTGACATAAAGTAACAGAATACCCAGAATATTAAGGCGACAAATATATAAATTTCCTTTTGCGTTCCTAAAAATGCTGGATTCGCCATAACTGCTCTCCCAATTCCTAATAAATCGACCACACTAACTAAAGCGACTAATGTTGTATCTTTAAAAATCGAAATCGATTGGCCGACCATTGATGGTACCGTGATTCGAAGGGCTTGCGGTAAAATAATAAAAGTCGTCCGTTTCCATGCATTCAATCCTAAAGCATCTGCTGCCTCATATTGGCTTCTCGAAATCGCTTGTAGACCACCACGAACATTTTCTGCGACATAAGCTGAATTAAAGATCGTAACAGCAATAATAATACGAATTAAATTATCAATCTGAAAACCAGCTGGTAAAAATAGTGGGAACATGAGCATCGCCATCGCTAGAATAGCTACTAAAGGTACACCACGAATCGTTTCGATAAAAATAACACAGAACACTTTGATAACAGGTAATTTACTCCTTCTTCCTAATGCGAGTAAAACACCAATCGGGAAAGAAACAACAATGGCTGTTCCTGCAATAATAATATTAAGTAATAATCCACCCCATGCATTTGTTCGCACAGTTGGTAATATCCCAAAACCATTCATAAGAAAAATAAATAATGGATATAAAAGGAACCAACCTACGAGAGTAAATTTTTTAACTTTAGGAAATTTATGGCCTACAATCATCCCTAAAAAGGCAATTAAGATTCCTCCAACTAACCATGCTTTAGAGCTCCATGCCACAAATGGTAAAACTAAAACTAAAGCTAATAAAGCATTAAAAAAGTAAAATACAATTTTTAAAATCCCATTTCGGTAAGCTCCGTATGATAAACCGATTAAGAGCATTAATATTAATAAACTTAGCCAAGGTCTCCACATTTGAGCAAGTGGATATTGACCTACAAAAAAGAGCTTAAAGTTCTCAGCTATTACTGACCAATTGGCTTGCGTGAATACCCATGTAAAGACAGAATTTAATAGTAAAACTATCACAGTGGCCGATACAATTGTTAGAATGGAGTTAAACCAACCGCTAAATAAATTAGCTTTAAACCAACCTGTCACACTTTGTTTTTTCTTCACCATTGGTCTTGAGTTTGTGGAAGTTTCTAAATTAGGGTCCATATTCTCACCTCTCTACCAATCTGGTCATATGATTGTAAATATTCATAATTAATGCTGTGAGCAAGCTGATTGATAAGTAAATAACCATCCAAATAATAACGATCTCCACCGCTTTACCCGTTTGATTAAAAATCGTTCCTCCAATCGCATACAACTCAAAATAGCCAACAGCGACCGCCAAACTTGAGTTTTTCGTTAAACCTAAGTATTGACTTGTAATAGGAGGAATAATTGTCCGAATCGCTTGTGGAAAGGTGACAAAGCGCAGAATTTTTCCACTACTAAGTCCTAGTGCACTCGCTGCTTCAATTTGCCCTTTTGAAACAGATAAAATTCCTCCACGAACGATTTCAGCAATATAAGAAGCTGTATAAAAAACAAGTCCACATAAAATGGCAGCAAATTCTGGATTAATACGATTTCCTCCTGAAAACCCTAATCCTTCAATCGTAGGAACTGTAATCGACCAAGGGCCCATTCCTGTACTCAGTAATCCGATTATACATAAAACGATAAAAACACCGATTCCAGTAGCTAATGGATACTTTCTGTTCCCTGTTTCAATTTGCTTTTTTAATAATACCTTCCTAGTTATGTAAGCAATTGCTACACCGCCAATAAGCAAAATTAACCATAAAGTACTTCCATTCCATTCCAACCAAGGGAATGCAAATCCTCTATTCGAGAAGTAAAAAACATTAAAGATTGGTTCCGTTTCATTCAATCTTGGTAAAGTTAAGAAAAATGCAAAATACCAAAAGAAAATTTGCACTAAAACAGGGGTATTACGGAAAATTTCTACATAAGCACCTGATAATGTTTTAACTAACCAGTTGGATGACAGGCGACAAATTCCAATTATAACGCCTAAAATCGTCGTTAAAATAATCCCAACAAAAGCAACACGTAATGTATTTACAACCCCTACTAATAAAGCTCTTCCATACGTATCGGCTGGAGAATAGTCAATAATAATATCACCAATAGCAAAGTTTGCCGTTGAAGACAAAAAGGAGAAACCAAAACTTAAACCAGCACGGCTTAACCCATTTGCCGCATTGTTAATAAAATAAGCAGCGGTTAAAATCACAGCCACTAAAAATAATACTTGCCAAAAAATACGGATAACAATTCTATTTCTCCATAATGGAACACTAGGTTGCACTTTCACTTTAGCCACAAATTTACCTCCTTCGAGTAATTTCACCAATTTTTGATAAGAAAAGAGTCTGCCCTCTTTATGCAGCAGACTCTATCCAATTCAAACCTATCTAAATGGTGGTGAATATAAAATCCCGCCATCAGTATAAAGTGCATTTAATCCACGTTCTAAGTTGAAAGGACTTTCTGCTCCAATGTTACGATCAAAGATTTCTCCGTAGTTCCCAACTTGTTTGATGATTTGATAAGCAAAATCCTCTTCAAGCCCTAACTGTGCTCCATTTCCAGGTTCAACACCTAAGAAACGTTGGATATCTGGGTCTTCACTATCTAAGAAATCATCAACATTCTCAGAAGTCATACCAAATTCTTCAGCTTGAATGGTTGCCATGATAGACCAATACATCACTTCAAAGAAGCGGGTATCACCGTCTAAAACAGCAGGTCCAAGAGGCTCTTTAGAAAGAACAACATCCATAATAACATGTTCACTTGGGTCAGCTAATACTTCATAAGAAGCAACTAGCCCAGACTGGTCTGTTGTCCAAGCATCGACTGTTCCAGATTCATAGGCCGCAATTAGACTATCACGGTCAGCGAATAATACAGGTTCAAAATCAACACCACGTGCTCTCATTTGGTCGGTCAAGTTTAACTCTGTCGTTGTTCCTTGCTCAACCCCAATACGTGCACCTTGTAAGTCTTCTAGAGTAGTAAATCCTGAATCAGCAGGCACCATCATTCCTTGACCATCATAGAAAGTCGTTGGTCCGAATGCTAAACCTACTTCAACATCACGAGTTAAAGTCCAAGTTGTATTACGAATCAGGACATCTACTTCCCCTGACTGTACCGCAGTGAAACGTTCTTGTGCTGATAATGGTCGATATTCAATGGCATCCTTATCTCCAAAAATAGCCGTTGCCATTACTTGTCCGAGCTCAACATCAAACCCTTCCTCTTCTCCAGCTGAATTAAGATAACCAAATCCAGGTAAAGTGTTGTTCGAACCCATAATTAAATGACCTCTGTCCATGACCTCTGCTAGTTTTCCGCCACTTCCAGTTGTTGTGTCCGTTGTTTCTGTGCCATCGTCATTAGCTGGATCATCTGTCGTTGCCTCTTCTCCTGAGCACCCCACAATAATCATGGATACTAATACGATCATTCCTAGCATGAGTAAAAAACGTTTTTTCACGCGATAAATCCCCCTTTTTCTAATTTGAGTTGACCTTACCTTACTAGTTATAACGAAAAATTCTGAATAATACATCGATGTTGTCACATAATCTGACTCACTTTTCAGAATATATAATTTATTCTAATAGAAAACGCTTTCTTTTAGAAGCTTTTTTTTCTTTTTTATTTAATACATACAAAAAAAGGGTAATTATCTTACAAAAAGCTTAATGAATTAGCACTCAAACCGTATAGCTTCAATCTTTTTTCACATTTCCATGCTAAAATAGGTTCATAATATAAAAGAAAGCGATTAGAATGAGGAGTTTTACAATGAGACGATGTTTGCTAAGTAATCTAACACTTTGTTTACTATTAATTATCCTAACGGCTTGTTTAAAAGAAACATTCGAAAAGCCTGATACAAATAATCCCTATTTAATTCTTTCTCATGTCAAAGATTCAAAGTTATCCTATATTGATCTTATAACTGAAAAAAAAATCATGTCCGTTCAAAATCCGTATTTATTAACCCATTTTGAAAAAGTGAGCTCGAATCAATTTTTGGCAACAAGCCCTCAACATGATTCACTCCTCCTCTACAATTTTGAAGACGGTTCAATACAGAATTTTGTCACCCTCAATCAAGGATTAACTGATATTGTTTTTTCACATACAAATAATATCGTCTACCTTTCGGATGTGGAAAATAACTCGATCCATGTAGTTGACTATGAATCAGAAGAATGGGTCGATTCCATTCAAGTTGATGATTATCCTGCTGAGATGGTACTAGATGAAAAAAACAAGCGACTGTATGTTCTACACTCTTCTAGCCATAATATTGTTTCGATTGATTTAACCAAAAACGAAATTATCGAGCGTTTTAATGTCATTGAAAGACCTTCTGGTATATATTTTGATGGGGAATTTATTTGGGTAGGTGGACATGGTGCCTTTGGTGAATTAAATCAAACCATTTACGGCTATTTACCAAATGGTGAATTGGTTCACGAAATCGCTCTAGGGCTAATGCCAATTGCTTTATACAGTGATGATAATAGCTTTCTTTACGTACTTTGTCATGGTGATCATGCCCTTTATAAAGTAGATTTACAGAAACAAGTTATCATGGATTCAGTAGAAGTTGGACAAAACCCAAATTTTTTAACAAGCTATACTGATTCCATCTATGTTTCAAATTTAGATGGACATACCATAACGATCGTGAACAAACAGACTTTTCAAACAGAAACTTTACCTGTACACGAGGGGCCGTACAGTATGATTGTGGAGGATCAGTCATGAACAATCACCAAAAAATATTATTAATTGATGATGAAAGACAATTACAAACTTTAATTGTGACTTACTTAAAAAAAGAGGGATATGACGTCCATACTTCTTCAAACGCTGAGGATGGTCTTGATTTTTTCAAAACGAACCAAACCTCAATCTCCTTAGTTCTCCTCGATATTATGCTTGAGGATATGGATGGTTTTACTGCCTGCCAAAAAATTCGAGAACTTTCATCTGTACCGATTATCATGTTGACAGCACGTGCTAGTGAAGACGACCGAATAAAAGGACTAAAACTAGGGGCAGATGACTACGTTGTTAAACCTTTTAGTCCAAGGGAGCTAATGGCTCGAATTGAAGCTACTTTGAGAAGATCTCAAAGTTTTTCAAGTTGGAATAATCGAATCCAAATAGGAGATTTAGAAATTGATGAAGAAGGTAGACAAGTCTTTATCAATGCTCAGGCGATCAATTTCACTCGCAAAGAGTATGACCTTTTCCTCTTTTTACTAAAACATAGAGGACAAGTATTCTCGCGAGAACAGTTACATGAACGATTATGGGGGTTCGACTCTGAATTTGGCACCCTTCGTACAGTTGATACTCATATAAAAACACTACGTCTCAAATTAAAAGATCATAGTTCACTCATTAAAACCGTTTGGGGTGTCGGCTATAAATTCGAGGGAATGTAAATGAAAAATTGGTCTATAAAGAAGAAGCTTTGGTTGACGACAAGCGTCATTATTTTGTTAATTGGAACAATGATGATCTGGCTAACTTACTTTTTGTATCAAAGTTTATATGTTGAAAAACAAGTTGAAATGCTCCTGCAACAGGGAAAGCAAATGGAAACGAGCTATTATGAGCATGGGGCGACTCCTGCTTTTTTTGAGCAACTAGAAACGATTAACTGGCTTAATGACCCAGCAGAAATTCAAATGTTATATACCGACGACCCAATGCTTTTAAGTAGTGGCACACCTTTTGAACCGTTCTCAGCTGAGCAACTAATTACGTATGAAGAAAGACAACAAATGCTTGAAGGGGAGACGATTGTTTTAATTCGCCCACACCCATTATTTCAACAAGATATACTTGGGATTGCGATTCCTTTATTAGAAGACGACCTACTTAACGGCGCCCTCTTTTTATCAATGCCGCTTTCTCAAATGTATGAACCATTCCAACAAATTCAATTCCTTTTATACAGTGCTGGAATTACGCTTTTATTCGTTGTCATTTTTATCGTGGCCCGCACGATCCGTAATATTTCGGATCCACTTCACGAAATGAAACAATTAAGTAGCAAAATGGCGAGTGGCGATTTTAGTGAGCGAATTGCCGAAGACCGTGGTGGAGAAGAACTAGTTCAATTAGCCAAATCCTTTAATTCACTTTCTTCAGCGTTAAATGAAGTCGAAACAAACAGAAGAGAGTTTCTTGCCAATGTCTCACATGAATTACGAACACCACTAAGTTATATGAAAGGCTATGTAGAGGCTGTAGAAGAAGGGGTGATTGAACCTAAAAAAGGACTCATGATCATCCAAAAAGAATCCGAAAGATTAGAAAGAATTGTCCATGACTTGCTTGACTTGGCTCAATTAGAGGGGGATTCATATCCATTAAAAAAAGAACCGATTGCTTTAGCTCAACTGATACATGACGTTTGCACATCATTTGAATACACCATTCATAAAACAAACGTCCAAATAAGCCTACAATTGGATGAAGAGATTATCATATTCGCTGATTACGACCGCCTAGAACAAGTCATTCGGAATTTATTAGATAACGCTCTTCGCTTCACACCCGCCGGTAAAAAAATCACAATTACTCTTCAAAGTCAGGCAAATGAAGTCAAGTTAAGTATTCACGATCAAGGTAGTGGTATTCCAAAAGCAGATTTACCAGCGATTACAGAACGTTTTTATCGGGTTGATAAAGGCCGGACACGCAAGGATGGCGGAACAGGATTAGGACTTGCGATCGTCTCTCAAATTATTAAACGGCATGATGGGACATTAACAATTGAGTCGACAGAAGGGATAGGAACAAGCGTGACCATTTTTTTACCAACAAACATTAGTGAACAATCATATCCATTCGGATAAGACGTAAAATGAAGAAGAGAGAATCCTCTCTACAAAAATGAACATTTTTTTAACAAGCCAATACTTCACGAGCATTTCACAATTCCTTGCTAGATTAAAACAGGCGAAAAAAATGAAGGAGAGGACAAGATGAAAACTAAATTATCTTTAAGTATGTTTTTTATTTTCGTTGTATTACTTATCTTACCTAGTCATAGTTTGGCACACACTCACTTAGAAACATCGATTCCTGAGGATGGAGAGACATTAGATACTCTTGTTGAGGAAATCATTTTAGAATTTGATGGAGGAATTGAACCTTTTGCCAATATCGAAATCATAGATGACACCGGTGAGGAAGTAGAACTGGCTGATGTCCATGTCGAACAAACAAGAGTTGTCATCGTACCAACTGCACCACTTGCTTCAGGAGTTTATTCGATTGATTGGTCCATCATTAGTGAGGATACACATCAGATGGAAGGTACCTTTTCATTCACAGTAACGACTGATGAGGTTGTTGAAGAGGAAGCACCGACAGAAATAGTAGAAGAACTAACAGAAGAGGAAGACGTCACCTCTGAAAACGTGACGGAAGAGTCCATTGATGAATCAAGCTCAGACTCATCCGAGCAGTCGTTTCCATGGACAGTCGTATTCATTATCATCGTTGTTATCATTGGACTTTTTATCATTATCGTCATGATGAACAAGAAAAAATAAGATATGATCGAGTTAAGTAACTTTTTCACCTATTTAATCATCGCTCTTGCTGTTGGGGTATTAATTACTACATTAAATCAAAAAAGACTTCCGAACATCCCATTCACTCGCACGATTATGTATATAAACATTATAAGTATTGTTCTATTAACTTTTGTGCCGATTGTTCAGCTTGCTCAGATGTTGCACTCACAATTCTCCGTTCCCATAAAAGATGCATTCATCAATGTAATCACAACCTTTCAAGTTGGGCATGCTTGGATGATAATCGTTGTGATTTCGAGTCTTCTATTCATCATTCAATGCGTTCGAGAGAAACTACCGAATAAACTTGCCGTTTGGGGACAACTGACATTATGGCTATGTATTGCGTATTTTATAAGTCTTTCAAGTCATAGTAGTGCAGCTGATGGTCTATTAGGAATCCTATCTCATTTCATTCATATCGTTGCTTTTGCGATTTGGATTGGACCGTTACTCATTGTTTCTTGGTTAACAAAACCTCTCAATGATATAAGAGCTTTTCATAGATGGTTCTCGCCACTAGCTCTCATAGCGGTTTCGCTAATTGTTCTATCAGGACTTATCTTAATGAACACGCTAGTACCAAATTATATCGAAAGCTGGTCTGTCTCATATGGCCAATATTTACTCATTAAGCATCTTATGTTTATACCCATTTTGATGTTTGGCATCCGACATATTTTTCTGTTAAAGTGGAATCCGCTTCATTTAAACGAAAAACAAATGCAGCTTTCCTTTAAATTGGAGTCGTTATTTGCAATCGTCATTTTTGCTATCTCTGCTTGGATGACAGAACAAACACCTCCTCATGAAGTTGATGTTAATACTGTACACTCACCATTATTTCTACTATTCCAGTCCACTACAGGTAGTGAAAATAATGTTGTTTTTAATTGGTCTTTAACCGGGAGCCTCTTATTAGCAATCGGGTCACTCTTTCTTATCTGGATAGGTTACCAATTGATTCGAAAGAAAAAGGTAATGATTCCTATTATATTGATGCTCATCACACTAATCGTGATCTATACAGGACTCATGCTGAGCGTAACGTTTATTTAGAAAAATCCTCTGAATTGGCAGAGGATTTTTTTGCTATATCTAAAGATTTAATTTCTATCAAGCCTTACACTTCTTTGTCTGATGTTTGGGCTAATTGGTCGATTAACTTCTCAGCTGTTCTTCTATATAAATTGCTCATATGTATACAAGATAAGATGAGCATACTCTGTTTGAGCTGTTCTGCATTCAGAGTGTCAACCTGCTCAAAAACCTCTCCTACTTCCTTTTCTTTTTTATTTATTTCCGAAAAAAACCCATCTAGATTTTTTTCTTGTACCGTTAAATAAGCTTGAAAACTTTCCTCTAGTTGTAAAGATTCATTTCCTATTTGCTGATTCCAAACGGAGAGAGTCATCTTAATATCTGTTAAAGAAAGGGCCCCTTTTAATTCATAAACAAAATTCATTAAGATGAGATGATTTTTAGAATATTTTTTATTTTTAATTGGTGGTAACAGCTTTCCTTTCGCATAATTATTAATCATTGTTTTCGTTAAAATTTTTTCATCCTCATCTCGTTTAGACTGACGATACGTTTTTTCAAACAATTGAATCACTTGATCCATATATAAATCAAGGTCAGGAATATCTTCTAATTTTAATTGTTTATCTAAACCGAGATTCTGTACAATTTCTTCTATCTGTTCCATTCGATTCACCTAACTTTTCTAATCATCCTTTTATTTATTTTACTTGAAAAAAACAAATAAGTAAACGTTGACTACATGACGATATACATATATCATTATAAGTAGTTACTAAAACTACTTATAATGATATTAGGAGGTTTTTATTTTGTCTACATATATTCGCGAACCGATTAATGGCTTAACTCATCTTGTCGGAGCAGTATTATCCTTTGTGGCCTTACTAGCGATGGTTATTAAAGTTACCTTAACAGACCCGACCGTGTTGAATATCAGTGCGATCATCATCTTTGGAATTAGCATGATTTTGCTTTATGCCTCCTCTGCCACTTACCATATGGTCATGGCCAAAGACCATGTCATTGCGTTTTTAAGAAGGCTTGATCACTCGATGATTTTTGTATTAATTGCTGGTTCTTATACTCCATTTTGTTTGATTGCTTTGAATGGAGTAACAGGCTGGACGATTTTTGGGATTGTGACAACCCTTGCTGTATTAGGTGTTATTTTTAAAATGACTTGGTTTAATTGCCCTAGATGGCTTTCAACTGCTCTTTATATTGGAATGGGATGGATTATCATTTTTGCCTTTTCACCGCTTGCGGACGTCTTAAGTACGATGGGGCTATTTTTACTTATTCTTGGTGGAGTATTTTATACAATTGGTGGCATCATTTATGCATTAAAACCAAAACAATTTGAATTTAAACACTTTGGCTTCCACGAAATATTCCATATCTTTATTATGCTTGGAACAACCGCTCATTTTCTTTCTGTATTCCTTTATGTCATTTGATGTTTTGAAAATCGTTTATGAACATCAGATTGTGGGAGCTACTTTTTTTAGGTAGAGCAGTAATTGAACCGGAAATGGGAGCTTATTAGATTCGTTTCTTCCGTTATGTGGATAGAAGTCTGAATCTAGTTGGCTTTTCCCGCTCTTTGCTTATGACCTTCCGGCTTAATGTCGGAATCTAGTTGGCTTTTCCCGCTCTTTGCTTATGACTTTCTGGCTTAATGTCGGAATCTACTTGGCTTTTCCCGCTCTTTGCTTATGACTTTCTGGCTTAATGTCGAAATCTAGTTGGTTTTTCCGGCTCTTTGCTTATGACTTTCCGG
>NZ_ALPT02000056.1 GCF_000292245.2 Alkalihalobacillus alcalophilus ATCC 27647 = CGMCC 1.3604
CCCTGCTCCCATTCTTTTAACTTAGGATTGTACATATAACCTTTAATTTGTAAACGATTTGAACCTACACCTTCTAATGAAAAAGCGAGTATTGCACCATTAATCCTTTGATAATTATCAACATATGAAGATAGCTTTTTTAATTTTTCGACCATTGCGACTTCCTTCTTAGCAATTAACATTCCTATATATGGTCCGATATGCCATTCATTATCGATAATTTTTATTTCAAAGTCAGCTACTTCTGGAAGATTAAGCTGTTTGATAATATTGGCTGATAAATGCAGTTCCTGAGGATTCATTTCTTCCACACTCTGAAAATGCACTTCCTTTATTTGCAGACCGAAGCGGACATACCCTTTTTGTTGAACATTACTTTTCAAGTTCTTATACACATCAGCATGAATAGTCATCGTGTTTTTCGTTGTTTCATCTGAGATGACGGAAAAAGTATTCATCGTCTTTTTTTCCCTCCTTTTTTCTCTATTGCTAAACTCATATAAAAATATGCTATGAATAAATTTATTCCTTGTCTATTGTATAAGCCTGTAAGGAGCGTCTAAAATCAGAAAATCTATCAAATCGCCTTTATCCCTCTCTATAAATCGTCTATTATTTCCTCGATCAACTCTATTAAGCTAAACTTATTAATCAACAAAAAAAGACCACTCAATAGGTTGAATAACCTTGTGAGATAGCCTTTTTTCTATATATATATAAACTTCATTGCTTTTTTTACTTTGTGCTATAAAATTCGTTAGGAATTGGACCAAATGTTCTTTTATGATAGAGAAGTGGTTCTTTCTTCTCACTTTCAATCTCGATCACTTTACCAATTAAGATCATATGGTCTCCAGCTTCAACCATTTTATAAGTTTCACATTGTAGAACACCCGCAACATTTTTTAAAACCGGCAAGCCATGCTCCGATTTTTCCCATTCTGTATTTGCAAATCGATCATCAACACGTGAAGCAAATAACTGGCAAACATCACTTTGGTCAGATGCTAGCACATGGACAGCAAATTTATTTGTATTTGTAAAAACATCATATGATGAAACTCGTTTATCAATCGACCATAAAATAAGAAGCGGATCAATCGAAACCGATGCAAAGGAATTAACTGTTAATCCTAACGGGACTCCATCATCAGTAGTTGTTGTTACAACCGTCACACCAGTCGGATAATTTCCCATGACCTCTTTAAATAAATCAACTTTGCTTACTTCACTCATAAAAAAAATCTCCCTCCCAAAATATCCTGATAGCTACATCAGCTACTTTTTAAACAAAAATGTATATAAACTCATTGTAAATATAGCATATTTTAAGCTTCTTTGCCTAGAGCGTTGCTTTCTTTATCAAGAAAATTAGCTAACTGACGAGAACATACCTATTTGTTAGTCTCAATTGTGAGCAAAGTTTAGTAAAGAAACTATGTTCAGCTATCGCCAAGGTTCATACTAAGCAAAAATACCTTCATCATAACGCGTTAAATCTGATAATCGGTTGGATTTAAAATCAGTTCTACAACACTTTCAAATAGCTGGCGTTGTTCTGGCCGCTTCCAATCTTCCTCCACTTCAGCCAATAGCCACATAACTTCATCAAGAAAGACATGATTTAAAGCAGCAAGCCACCATTCCTTTTCTTCCTCTTTTATACTTGAATATGTATAATACCCGGCCAAAAACCATTGCCACTCTTCTTTTGTAAATACACGATTTGGTGCTGAATCAAGTTCATTATGAAAAAGGAAAAGGGCTAATGCTAAATCAAATAGTTTTGGGAGCCAAATGGCGTTATCTGGATCAATTAAAATAGGTTGCTTCTGATAGATTAAATTATTGGCTTTATAATCATGAGGAGTCAAAAGCCATTGAATATTTGCTGCTTTTATAGCCTCTTGTGAGTGAACGGATTCTAACAACTGCTCATATAAGCTTTCTGTATCTACGTTTGCTTGATATTGTTTCGTAAAGTGACGAATCAAACCGATACTTTCTTCCACTTCATGTTTATAAAAATCAAAAACACGATATTGTGGCAACTGATAGGAATTAGTTTCTGGAGATAGCGAGTGAATTTTCCCTAATAGTTCTCCTGCTTGGCGAATATTCTTTTCTGAGCCCGTATATTTGTTCCCATAAATAAATGGGTAGACAACATAACAATCATCTTGAATTTGTTGAGGGTTATCAACCTTTAAGGAAACAGGGATTACAACAGGAATTTCATGTTCGTTTAAATACGTCGTGTAACGAATTAATCTTTTGGACTTTTCCAGTGGAGATTGTGTTCTTTTAATGATCTGTTCATCGACTTTATAGACAGGTGAAAATGAGTAAATACTTTGAGGTTCTTCCTTTACATCGATTAAAAACTTTTTCAAAATTTCCTTCCCATCCAATTTTAGTTCCCCCTTTTCACATTAAGCTCCAATATACCATAATATTTAGAAAATAAGGGCTTTCATAATCGGTTATTTCATATTTTCGGCAATTTCTATTAACTGTTCTTTATTTAAAACCGTACTTTTTAATTCAATAAAAGTCTCATTCTGAACCCAACGCAAAACACCACCTGGATAAGCCTGGTCGTCCCATCTAATAAAACGACCATTATGTTTGTTAATTTCAACCGCAACTCCTTCATTTTTATTAAATTTAAATTCTTCCACTATTTTTTTCGTGTTTTTATGTCGCTCGAATTGATCGCTCTTGCGTTTTTCCTTAACGATTAAATGACCTCTTGCTCTATGTTGTGTCACCGTCAGCGATAATTGATCCGACTCTTGAGCAAAATAGTCTAATTGAACAAGCGTAATTGGTTTTGCCGAATCGAGAAATTTTGGTTCGGTTACTTGCAAATACGTCTGTTCGATCAGTTCAGGAGTGAAGAAATGAAATTCCACACGTTCCCTTAATGTATTTAACGGTACATTTGATTGTGCCATTACTCCAGCACTAGAGGTAAAAACAAATAGACCAATCAGAATGATAAATAAATAACGTCCCTTCTCCATCAAAACTCTCTCCTCATAAGGTTATTCTTGATGAGTGTTTGTGAAAAATAGGATTCTATTCGTTTTGTTTTTATATTTTGTAAATAAGCACTCATACATGTTCGACACGAAAACGACATCCGTCATAAATAAAGAAAATCCCATCTAGCCCTAGTTGGGTAGATGGGATTTTCTATCTAATTCCCTTTAATTGATTAACTTTCCATTTTGATAAAATCGTTCTAACTTAGCTGTAACTTCTTCATCTGGAATTAACGGTGGGGCGTGATGTGGTTTTTTTCTAATATCAATAATAAGGTTGTCACAGCCCCAATGTTTATGAGCATACGTAGGATTCACGCCATAAATATCGGTCGCAGGGTTACTTCTTGTAAAAGTCGCCCATAAAAAATTGCTTAAGCTCGCACTGACAAAATCACTATCGTCAGCGACAATAATCATCGGACATAATTGAATATCTTCTATTTGTGCCAGCTCTTCTCCTAGTACTTTCATTTCTTCTTGTGTTTTTTCATACGTCTCAAACTTCGACTTATTAATCGCAATAATTCCTGGTTGAACAAAACGAGCGTCTTGAATTGTGCTATGTTTCTTTAAAATTTGAGGAACTTCTTGACATAAATCACGTTTTTTATCACCAGCTGCAGCAAAGATAACCTTACTTCCTTGATTAATGCCTGTTCCCGTATAATCAAGGGTATCAATTGTTGTATTCGTTTGAAAATGAATATCTCTTTGCAAATCAATTCGCTCTAGAAGATAAGAGAAAAATTCTTCTTCTCGATGAGTAGATAACTCTTTTTCCTCTTCTGCGGCGATAAATAAATATTTGGCCAAACTTAAATGACTTGTCCCAAGAATTCGATTCGCAATTGTCAAAATCTCTTGTGGCTGTTCTAATTTTTGGAATGGTGTATAACGCTCATACCCAATCGCTAAAAGGAGCGGGTGGACACCAGCCGCATCAACGGCATGCACTTCTTTTACTCCAGGGATTTCTGCTTTGACCGCTCCTCCTGTTAATTCATGAATCAACTCCCCAAAGGAAGTATCTTCTTGTGGCGGACGACCAACAACCGTAAATGGCCAGATTGCCTTTTCTTTCGCATAGACTTTATGAACCTTCATCACTGGAAACTCATGGACCAGACTGTAATAACCTAAATGATCCCCAAACGGTCCTTCTGGTTTTGTCTCATTCGGATAAATATCACCGGTAATCACAAAATCAGCATCATGACTGACACAGTATCCATCCTCATAACTATAACGGAAACGACGTCCGGCAAGGAGACCGGCAAAAGTCATTTCACTTAATCCCTCAGGTAACGGCATTACTGCTGATAAAGTATGTGACGGGTGACCACCGATAAAAATACTTACCTTTAATGGCTCGCCTTTTTTAACGGCTTTTGCTTGATGGACACCAATTCCTCGATGGATTTGATAGTGTAGACCTATCTCTTTATCGATCTCATATTCATTTCCACTTAGTTGCACACGATACATTCCGAGATTGGCATTCATAATTCCTGGTTTTTCTGGATCCTCCGAATAAACTTGTGGTAATGTCACAAAAGCACCGCCGTCATCTGGCCATGATTTCACTTGTGGTAAATCTGAAATTTTAATTTCTTTAAACGTGCTTGGCAACCCTTTTTTCTTTTGTGGCAAAGCGTTCGTTGCTGCAAAACCTGAACCGACATGTTTAAATGGATTTTTTAAAACCTTCATCGGATCGTTTCGTACCGCAATCACTGCTTGTGTCTTTTCTATTGTTTTTCTGAACATAAATTGACTGCGTTCAATGGTTCCGAATAAATTAGAAACAGCCGGATACTTTGAACCTTTTACGTTTTCAAAATAAAGAGCTGGTCCCCCTTCTGCATACACACGTAAATGAAGAGCCGCCATTTCCAAATTCGGGTCTACCTCTTCTTTAATTCGAACTAAATGACCCGCTTTTTCTAAATCTATAATACATTCCTCTAAACTCTCATACATATGACAAAAACCCCTATATTCTAAAGTCTTTTATCATAATTATACCTTTAATCGAAAGCGTTGTCTCGCTAGAACCTATTTGTTCATAGAGTTGCATTATTTAGGAAAGGTGAACTATATTAAAAAAGGAAATTTGGCGTACGTAATCTATACAAGCGATTAAGATCAAACAGCATTGCTGAAGTATTAGGATTAGCCAGCTTAAATCTATCTAAAAACATCGTTACCTTCCCTACTTTTGCCGTTTCTACCTTTTCACGAAAAAAAACCGATAAAGCCTGATGCTCTTTATCGGTTTCGTCACTTTTTTACTAATTATGAAAATTGGTTCCGTCTGTTGTGGCCTCAATAACTCCGACACGGACCAAGAAATTCCCAAAATGTTCGCCATCTTCTCGTTCTTTAGCATAACGAGGTAAAAGCTCATTTAAAATCGAAATAATCTCAGCTTCCCCAATATTTTCACGGTACAATTTGCTTAACCGGCTTCCGTCAAACGCGGCTCCAAGATACATGTTATACTTACCAGGGCCTTTGCCAATAAAACCAATTTCCGCTAAAGTAGGACGAGCGCAGCTGTTCGGACATCCAGTCATCCGGATCGTAATTTCTTTGTCACGTAAGCCATTTTGATTAACGATCTCTTCTACTTTATCAATAAATGATGGCAAGTAACGCTCAGCTTCAGCCATGGCTAAACCACAGGTTGGAAGAGCGACACAGGCTAGTGAGCTACGACGTAGAGCCGAATAATGCTCACCGTCTGTTAACTTATATTCCTCAATTAATGCATTGATTTTTTTCTTTTTCTGACTTGTCACATTGGCAATGACAAGGTTTTGATTGGCTGTTAAACGAAAATCTCCCGTATGAATTTTCGCAATTTCTCTTAACCCGGTCATAAGTGGATAGTTGTCTTCATCAACAATCCGACCACCTTCCACAAACAAGGTAAAATGCCATCTACCTTTGACTCCTTTTACCCAACCATACCTGTCTCCATTGCTATCAAAGTGGAAAGGCTTTGCTTCCTCTAAGGACCAACCGAGACGATTTTCAAGCTCTTTGACAACCGCGTCTAAACCAAGACGATCAACGGTGTATTTAAAACGAGCATTTTTTCGTTCTGAACGATTTCCATAATCACGTTGAATCGTAATAATTTTTTCAGCAATATCTAGGATTTGCTCAGGTTTAACAAAGCCAATCACTTTCCCAAGTTGCGGGTAAGTAGTTGTATCACCGTGAGTCATTCCCATCCCACCACCAATCGTAACGTTAAAACCAATAAGCTTTCCCTCTTCAACAATGGCAATATAACCTATATCTTGTGAGAAGACATCAATATCATTTGAAGGTGGCACAGCAATCCCGATTTTAAACTTACGTGGCAAATAATGTTTTCCATACATAGGTTCTTCTGTTTCAGGAGTACCTGCGACTTTTTCTTCATCTAACCACAATTCATAGTAAGCTCGTGTTTTCGGCAATAGATGGTCGCTTAGCCGTTGTGACCATTCAAACACTTCACCATGAACCTCTGATTGATAAGGGTTTGGGTTTGCCATAACATTACGGTTTACATCCCCACAGGCAGCAATTGTATCTAATTTTGATGCATAAATATCTTGAATCGTCTGTTTCATATTCCATTTCAAAATTCCATGCATTTGAAAGGCTTGACGAGTCGTTAGCTTAAGTGTTTGATTTCCATACTTCCCGGCTAGCTCATCCATGACCAACCATTGCTCTGGTGTTGAAACTCCACCAGGTGTCCGAACACGCAACATAAATTGAAAGGCTGGCTCAAGCTTTTGTTTATTTCGTTCGTTCCTTAAATCACGGTCATCTTGAAGATAACTCCCATGAAACTTCATTAAACGATTATCATCATCCGAAATTCCTGAACTAATTGGTTCTTCCATAGACTCCGCTAACGTTCCACGTAAATAATTACTTTCATCTTTTATACGCTCAACATCACTTGGAGGTCCTTCTGGTGCTTTTAAGATTTTGTTCGACATTCCTTACAAAACTCCTTTCCGTCAACTATCAATAAACATCACGTTGATAACGCTTTTGTTGTTGCATATTGGCTAAATACTCCTGTGCTTCTGTTTTAGAAAAATGACCTTCTTTTTCTATAATCGAAATCAAAGTTTCGTGTACATCATGAGCCATATTTTTTTCGTCTCCACAAATATAAACAACGGCTCCTTCTTCTAACCAATTAAAAAGTTCCTTACTATGCTCTAACATCCGATGCTGAACATAAACTTTTTCCGCTTTATCACGCGAGAAAGCTACATCCATTTTCGTTAAATTCCCATCCTTTAACCAGCCTTGCCACTCGATTTGATATAAGAAGTCCGTCACAAAATGTTGATCGCCAAAAAAGAGCCATGACTTACCTGTTGCACCGATTTCTTCCCGTTCTTGCATAAAGGCTCTAAATGGGGCAACCCCTGTCCCAGGACCAACCATAATAATTGGCGTCTCAGGATTTTCTGGTAATTTAAAATTGTCGTTACTTTGAATGTAAACCGGAAGTGTGTCTCCTGGCTCAATTCGTTCAGAACATAAAATCGAACAAACACCATTTCGGTTTCGCCCAAATGATTCATATCGAACAGCACCAATCGTTAAATGAACCTCTTCGGGATTTGCTTCAAGACTACTAGCAATTGAATAAAGCCTTCCAGGAATCTTTCTTAAATGAGCGATAAAATCTTGGATTGACCCTGAAAAAGGACCATAGTCTTGAACAACATCGAGCAAATCGCGACCATTTAAGTATTCTTTTAATTTGTCTTTATTCTCAGGAGCAAGTAAATTATGTAACTCCTCATTTGCTGATAGTTTTGCTAAATTTTCAAGTAATGGTTTTGTTAAAACGGTAATTTCAAAATAGCTTATAAGGGCTTCTTTTAATGGAAGGACATCTCCTTGCTTATTAACCGTTACGATTTCATCCTCTGACCATTGTAATTCTTTAAGCAATAATTCAACGAGTTTTGGATCATTTTTAGGAATAATCCCTAGACTATCTCCCGGTTTATACGTTAATCCCGACCCCTCTAATGAGATTTCTAAATGTCTCGTCTCTTTATTGGACCCTTGACCATTCAAATTAATGTTTTCCAAAACCTCTGCTTGAAATGGGTTCGTTCTTGAATAGTTTGATGCTTGAGTCGTTGCCGGAATCGATGCGGTCTCTATTAGACTACTAGAGGAAGTTTGATTAACACTTGTTGCTTCGTTAAAAGCTTGAACGATTCCCGCAATCCATTCTGCTGCTGGCTCATCAAAGTCTAAATCACAGTCTACTCTTGGGTGAATTCTTTTCCCACCTAGCTCCTCTAATTTTTGATCAAATTCTTTTCCTGTTTGACAGAAAAATTCATAGGAGCTATCCCCTAAAGATAAGACTGAAAACGATAATTCCTCTAATTTTGGTGCTCGTTTTCCATGTAAAAATTCATGGAAAGAAATGGCCGTATCTGGTGGGTCTCCTTCGCCATGTGTACTAACTAAAATAAGCAAATTTTGAACTTTTTTAAGACTATTTGGCTTAAAATCATTCATTGACAAAAGTGTCACATCAAAGCCTTGCTCAGTTAATGCTTGTTTTGTTTGTTTGGCTAGACTTTGAGCGTTACCAGTTTGCGAGCCAAATAAAATCGTGACTTCTTTTGAAATTGGTGTTACCTTCACTTCCGGAATCGTTGGAGCTGTTTGTACATTCGTTTGCTCTGTTGAAACACCTCCGCTTACTTCTTGACTTTGACTAGCCGCAATATAACCACTAAGCCAAGCCTTTTGTGAATCTGTTAATGTTGGTAAAAGCTGATTTAACAACTCTACCTGCTCCTGATTAAAAGGACTGTTCATAACCTTAAGTTGCAACAATATCCACCTCACAAAGGAATCAAAATCTTTTCATAAATTAAAAAGGACTTCCTAAATTCTTTTTTCTCACTTTTAAGAAAATAGTTTATTTTATCATAGCTTCACAATTCCTATACGTCAAGTCGGTTTTAATGAAATAAAGTGGTTTTATGTCGATTTTTTCAAAATACTTTAAAATATTTTTCAAATAATTGAAGAAAGCTCCCTCCTCTTATATTCAGCACTTTTAATTAAAAACTGTTTATTCGCACCCTAATTTCTCCTAAACCGAATTTTCATTACCTATTTTAATTGTTCAACAAAAAAAGACCACTTAAAAGATCGAATAACCTTCTAAGACAGTCCTTGACCGTGGATAAAAAGGTTATTTAAACCAACCTCTTTCCTTGGATTGTTTAATCGCTTCTATTCGATTCTTCACTTCTAATTTATCTAAAATAACGGAAATATAATTACGAACGGTTCCAGCTTTGATTCGAAGTTCATCAGCAATTTCACTCGTGTTTTTTCCTTCAGCAATTAGTTCGAGCACCTCTTTTTCTCGACCAGTTAAAGGGTTTTTTTCACTTAAAACATCATCCATTAATTCAGGGGCATATATTCGTTTCCCCTCCATTATTTGACGAATAGCAGAGGCTAAATCATCACTAGGAGAATCTTTTAATAAATAGCCTTTGACTCCAGCCTTGATCGCTCTTTGAAAATAACCCGCACGGGCAAAAGTCGTTAAAATCATTACTTTACAATTTGAGTTTTTTAAAACTTCCGCAGCTTCTAAACCACTTTTACCTGGCATCTCAATATCCATTAAACAAATATTAGGTTCCTTTTCTTTTACAAGCCTAATGGCATCTTCACCATTTGACGCTTTTCCGACGACTTCCATATCTTCTTCTAAATTTAACAAAGACCCAAGAGCTCCAAGTAACATTTGTTGGTCTTCCGCAATGACAATCTTAATCATATCCGTTCGTCACCTCCGCGAGCATCTGTTGGTACGATAATTTTTAAGGTCGTTCCATCATTTGTATCAAGCTGTAAATATCCATTAACAAACTCTAATCGTTCCTTTAATCCTATCAACCCGTAACCTGGAAGTTCTTGTTGTTTATTCGTTTTAAACATTCCATCATCGGAAATCGTTAGCACGGTTTCTTTTTCAAATTGTTCAATTGTAATGATACACTCCGTCGCTCCACTATGCTTAACGACGTTATTAACCCCTTCTTTTAAACACATACTTAATATATTTTCCACTAATAATGCAATGTTTTTTAAAGGCTGTTCTTGTTGAATGACACAATGAATTTCTGCCGCTTTTAACAAACTTTCAACCCGATTGAGTTCGTCTTTTAAACGTATGCTTCTCATCGAAGAAACCATTTTACGGACTTCACTCAATGCCGTTCTAGCCGTTTGCTGGACATCGTTTAATTCACTTTTAGCTTGGTCAGGATCTTTTGTAATTAATTTACGAGCTAACTCTGACTTTAAACCAATTAATGAAAGCTTTTGTCCAAGTGTATCGTGAAGGTCGCGAGCAATTCGTTCACGTTCTTCCACTTTAATTAAATCGGAAATGATTTTATTGGCATCCTCCAGTTTTTCCTCAAGCTCCCCACGTTCATTGCGGTTAAAAATATTAAAAGGCAGGAGAATAATACTTAAGCAAACAATTAAAACAAATGGTAATTGTTGAATAAAAAAGGGCTCTTGAATCGCAATCATATAGTTAATCGCAACTGCGATCGATACGAGGTGAATAAAATATAAAATAAAAAAAGCGATTCGATTCCGTATACTCCCAATTAAGTAAGCAATAAAGAATGAAAAATAAACATAGCTAAATAAATAAGTAGCTACATTTGATATTGTAATTAAAATTAACGTCCATATATAAACAGACCAACGCTTTGTTGTTAAATAGGCAATTCGATAAAAAAGAAAAAAGAGCAAAGTTAAAGAGACCCCGATAATCGTGACAATCGTATCCGTTTGAAAAATAAAATAAAAAGGAAGAATACAGAGGACCGTCCATATATATGGAGCAGTCCCATTTTTACTTTCAAACATTAACCATTTTTTTAGTTGCTCGGAAAATTGTTCTTTGCCCATTTTTGCTCCTCAAATCTATTACATCATTTTGGCTTCTTTAAACCCAACAAATTTCTTCTGTTGTTCATCCCATAAATGAAACTTTAAAGATTCTAAACTTGTTTTTATCGTAATCGTTTGGACATGCTGTAATGGTTTTACTTCCTTATGCACAGCTTCCAATTTATAATTCGGCACCCTTGGACTTAAATGATGCACATGGTGATAGCCAATATTACCTGTTACCCATTGTAAGAGTTTTGGCAATTGATAATAAGAACTTCCTTCAACAGAGGCCCTTACATATTCCCACTCGTCATTTTCTTCAAAATAGGATTCCTCAAATGTGTGTTGAACATAAAACAACCAAACCCCTGCAACCCCTGCCACAAAAAAGAGTGGTCCGTGTACAAGTAACAAAGCTTGCCATCCAATTAATAAACTTAATCCCCCGAACATGAGGACAATCATTAAATTTGTAAAATACGTATTTAACCTTTCTTTTCGCCTTGCTCCTTTTCGATTGAAGCGATTATCAATCACAAAAACAAAAATAGGGCCTAATACAAACATAACAAAAGGATTTCTATAAATACGATAACGTAATTTCGTCATTGTGGAAGCGCTCTTATACTCTTCAACTGTCATCATCCAAATATCACCGATACCACGCTTATCTAAATTTCCACTTGTCGCATGGTGAATGGCATGCTCATGACCCCATTTGCTATATGGAAATAAAGTCAAAATGCCCGAAATCGTCCCAACAATCCGGTTCGCTTTACGATTTTTGAAAAAGGAAAAATGACAACAATCATGGAAGATAATAAATATACGTACAAGAAAACCACCAGCTACTACTGAGAAAACTAAACTTAATAAAAATGAAATTTCTAAACTGAAATAAGCTAATGCCCATAATCCGAAAAAGGGAATAAATGTATTCACTAATTGTACCACACTTGTGTTTAAATTTGCTTTTTCAAATGGAGCAACCTGTTTACGAAGTGCTTTTTGTTTCTCTTTATCCATACTGAAAACCCCTTCTAACTCTTTTTTTTCAGTATAAAAAAGAAAAGAGCATTTGAGCAGTCATAGCTGTCATATACAAAACCATGATAAATGTCATGGATGATCCCAAAATGAGACAAATTCACTTCCTTTTGTAAGTTGTCCTCTGTTCATTTCTCCCCTCTATCATTTTCCGATTATTTTGATTAAAATAATACTTATGATTCATTTTAATTTGAAGGAGTCTTTCATTTGCAAAATATAAATAAACGACTTTTTGAAGCACTTTTAATCGGAACAGTTGGTGGTTTTGTCTTTAATTATTTTCATCTTCCGCTGCCGTGGATGTTAGGCAGTTTAACTTTTGTGATGTTATGGCAAGCTTTTACAAATCGAATATTAGATTTTCCGGCGTTTTGTAAGGATGCTGGACTAGTCGTTTTAGGAGCTTATTTCGGTTTATATTTTACCGCAGCTACCTTTATGACAGTTGCCCCCTATTTTATTCATTATGTAATAGCTACAATCCTTTTAATAGGCTTTAGCATTTTCTTAAGTACGCTCGTTTCAAAATGGATTGCTATTGACGAGATAACCAGCGTTTTTAGCTCGATTCCCGGTGGCTTAACTGAAATGGCCATTGCTAGTGAGTCTTTAAATGCTAAATCTTCTTATGTTGTCATTTTTCAAACTGTCCGATTATTGACCGTCTTATTTACGATCCCGCCATTTATTATTTTATTGTTTGGTCGTAATGGTGCGACAATATCATCTCCTATTACATCCCCTGTAAACTTTATATTTGATTGGAATTATTTATGGTTTATCTTACCTTTTGTCATCGGGTATTTTGTTCGCAATATAATACCAGCTGGCATTGTCATTGGCTCAATGGTGGTTACAGTTATATTAAATGTTAGCCCGATTACCTTACCAATATTACCTGAATTCATTCTAATAATCGCTCAAATTATGATCGGAATCAGTTTAGGAAAAAGTATTCTTCTTTCCGATCTAAAAGCTGGAGGAAAGTATTGTCTCATTTATTTTAGCATCGCTGTTTTGTTAATTATGATGGCCTTTCTTTTAGGGGTTCTATTTAGCGCCGTAACAGACATCGACTTAGTGACTGCTTTATTAAGTTTAGCACCAGGTGGTTTAATTGAAATGGTATTAACAGCTTCACAAGTTGGTGCAGATCCTGCCTTAGTCAGTGCGTTTCAATTAACAAGAATATTAATAATCGTTATTTTTGTACCAATTGTATTAAAGTGGTATTTTAAACGAAAAGAGCAGGTCGTTGGTTGTTAATTTTATATTTATTATTCGTTTATTCAATATGGCACATGAAATTATTTGTTCCTCTAACCCCCCCCCGATCTAGTCATCATTGAATGATTTTTGAGGGGGATTTTCATTTCGTATGAAATTTAGACTTCGAGCTGCAGCTTACAACTGTTCTAAAAACTGGTGAATTTTATCTGAATGACCCGGTAAGTCTTCGTGTTCAAAATCGGGATAAATATAAATTTGTTTTTCTGATTGGATCTTATTATAAATCGCATATTGTGTTGAAGGTGGGCAAATACTGTCCATCAATCCAACCCCAATATGAACCTCTGCTTTAATCCTTTCTGCTAGATGTTGCACATCAATATAGCCTAATTTTTCAAAGACTTTTTCTTCTTTTTTATGTTCGGGGTCAAAAAAGCGAAAATAGCTTCTTAATTCACGGTAAGCTCCCACTGTTAAATCCATCTCCCATACTCGTTTGTAATCGCTTAAAAATGGATAAACGGTCGCCACTTTTTTTACATCAGGAACTAAAGCTGCACATGCTAAAGCTAAGGCTCCTCCTTGTGACCAGCCTGTTGTGGCAATTCTCGATTCATCAATATGGTCCATTTGCCGAACAATAGCTAATAATTGAGCTGCATCTAAAAACACATCTCGAAAAAAGAGCTTGTTTGGATCTTCTTCCTCTAACCCTCGAATAATGTGGCCATGATGGGTATTTCCTCTGACTCCTCCAACATCTTCAGACAATCCTGCTTGCCCTCGAACATCCATTGCAAAAACAGAATGACCTAAACTCGCTAATGATAATAACCCTGTCCAATCACCAGATTGACCAGTATATCCATGAAATTTTATGACGGCAGCGTGCTTGAACGAGGCTATTTTTGGTTTCATAAATTTAACATGAATTTTCGCCCCACTTATTCCTGTAAAATAAAGATGATAACATTCGACCGTTTTTGTTTGAAATTCACTTTTTATTAACACATATTCCTTTGATAATGAATTCATTTCGACAAGAGCACGGTCCCAATATTGGTCAAAATCAACTGGTTTAGGATTTGTCCCCCTATAGATTTTTAATTTTTCCAATGGCATATCAATTAACGGCATACTATCACTCCCTAACCTTTTTTTAACAATACTTTAAAATTCTCAAAAAGGCGATCTTTTCCTTTTTTAATTGCTTCATTTTAAATCATGAAAAAGAACATTTTGACTCATTCTATAAAATGAGGTGACATTTATGCTCTGGCTACTGCTCTTTCATTCATTATTATTTGTTTCTCCGATTGAAGATTTATCTGATGATATCCATTTACGCTTAAATAATGAAATCATTTCTACATACAATCGGCACAATTTAAAGCATTCTTATATCGATGAAAAATTGATTGATATTCAGCAATTGGACAAGCTTTTAATGGATTTAAATAAACAAATCTACACACCTGCTCAAGATGCTTATATTGGCCCTTATGGAGAAGTTGTTGATGACATCGTTGGTTATCAATTACATGTGGATGAAATGAAAAAACAAATCATCGAATCCTATTATCAAACGGGTACAAAAACGATCGATATTCCAACAAAGCCAGTTTATGCTCGTGTGAATACTGAATTAATGGAAAGTTTACGGGAAAAATTAATTGGCCATTATATTACCTATTTTAATTCAAGAAATAAAGAAAGAAGTCATTATATCCAACTAGCAACAGAAGCGATTCATAATCAAGTTATTTTTCCAGGTGAAGCCTTTTCATTTAATAAGATGGTCGGTGAAAGAACTACACAAAATGGTTATAAAAGAGCAACTGTCATCGTTAAAGGTGAATTAAGTGAAGACATTGGTGGTGGAATATGCCAAGTTTCGTCGACACTATTTAATGCAGTCGACCATGCAAATTTAACGATTGTGGAAAGATATATCCATAGTCGTCGAGTTTCCTATGTTCCTCCTGGTCGAGATGCCACTGTCAGTTGGTACGGACCTGATTTTCGTTTTCAGAACAAGCTAAATCAACCGATTTTAATCCAAGCGAAAGTATACGGTGGGCAATTATTAATTAAGATCTATTCAACCGAACACGTCCGTTATCAAAGCAAAAATATTCCAAATGCTGAGAAAAAACTACCTAGGGAAATAAAAATGTCAGATTAATCTCTCGCTTGTCCGTTTTTACGGCTACCAAAAAAAGCTAATCGTTAGGAATACTTCCTACTCATTAGCTTTTTTATCTGCAATTGAGACGTTGACAAGACTTTCGCTTATGCACGTAATTGTTTATGTACTTCTTGTATGTCGGCCTCGACCTTTGTTAGTTTTTGCTCTAAGGGGCCGATATTTCCTCCGACCGATTCTACCTTTTCTAAATCAAACTGAATACGTAAATATTCGGCTTTTAAATCTTCTAATCGATTTTCTAATTCCTTTGTAGCCATGTTTTCACCTCATTTTCTTTTTACGATAACATAAATCACTTAACAACCAAAAAAGATTTGGCTTAGTTTTTTTGTTTATAATACGTTAAGGCTAAAGCAAAGGCGAGTACGGTCCCTTTCACAATGTCCATCGCATAATATGGAACAGAGAGCATAACAAGTCCATTCGCCAATATCCCAATTAACACAGCTCCAACAAACGTTCCAAATGCATTGGGTTTTCCTTTTCCTAAAACAGCAAATCCTATAAAAGCAGCTGCTACTGCCTCCATTAAGTATGGAGAGCCCGCATTGATTTCTGCCCTCATAACACGAGAAGCTAATAAAATTCCACCAATCGCTGCAAATGAGGCTGATAATAAATAAGCGAACAGTTTATATTTGTTCACCGCTATCCCTGATAACCTTGCTGCCTCTTCGTTTCCTCCAATCATATACATATATCGCCCATGCTTTGTATAGTTCAAGAAGATATGAACAAGGAAGACAATGATTACCATAATCAAAATAATCCAAGGAACTTGTCCTATTTTCTGAAAAAGTTGAGGAACTTCGCCTGATGCAAAGCTTCCATCTGGCATCACCATATTTTGTGAAATCGTGGCCCCTTTTGTATAAGTCAAAGCAACCCCTTGAATAATAAACATCGTCGCTAACGTTAACAACATGTCAGGTACCTTTAATTTAACAATCATAAATGTATTGAATAAACCAACTAATAAGGCAACTAAAAGAGCCGAAATAATCGCAATAAACGTATCCTGTGCAAACCAAACAAACATCGACATTACGACCGCATTAGCTAATGAGGCAGTTGAACCAACAGACAAATCAAATCCGTTCACCGTAAGTGAAATCGTGATCCCGATAGCTATAATCGTCACGATTGAAATGGAACGTAAAATACTAATTAAGTTATCTGCTTGAATAAAGCGAGGTTCTAGTATCGTAAAAATAATGATTAATAAAAAGACGGTTACAATCGTGCCATATTTATATAAGAATTGAAAGAATGATTGACTGCTTTTAATTGGCTGTTCTGTTTGCATTTTGCTGTCCCCCTGCAGAATAGTATAATATCTCCTCTTCTGTTGTTTCTTCTGTCTTTAATTCTGTGACAATCTGCCCATCATACATAACATAAATTCGTTCCGTAATGCCAAGAACTTCGGCAAGCTCAGCAGAAGCATAGATGATCATTTTCCCTCTATTAGCTAAAGCGATAATTAAATTAAAAATATCCTTTTTGGCTCCTACGTCGACTCCTTTTGTTGGTTCATCAAAAATATAAACATCACAATCAGCTATTAACCATTTTCCAATCGCAATTTTTTGCTGATTTCCTCCTGATAAAAACTCAGCCTTTGTTTTAGGACTCGGTGTTTTGATACCGAGAGATTCTATCAAAGATAAAGCGGATGTATTTTCTTTTTTCGGTAAAAGAAAATGAAAACGATTAGTAAAAGAACGCAAATTTGCAACAGACAAATTATGTTCAACGGTTTCATCAATTAAAAGTCCTTCTTTTCTACGCTCTTCAGGGACAAGAGCAATGCCGGCTTTAACAGCATCATAAGGAGAATAAACGTTTAATTCTTTTCCATTTAAACGAATTTTACCAGTCGTTTTGGCTTCTCCAAACAATGCTTTGCATAGTTCTGTTTTCCCCGCCCCAACAAGACCAGCGATCCCGATAATTTCTCCTTTTGAAATGGAGAAATGAATGTCTTTAATTTTTTCGTCATCTGAAAAATTCATGACCTCAAAAGCGATATTTTCGCCATTTTTCCGATAATAAGGGAACTGCTCCTCGAGTTTACGACCAAGCATTTGCTCTACAACTCGGTTTTCATTTGTTTCACTTACTTTTTCTGTTATAACCTTCCTACCACTACGCATGATCGTAATTTTTTCACATAGTTGAAAAATTTCTGGTAGCCGATGGGAGATAAAAATCACCCCAACACTTTGTTTATTTAAGTGCCTCACAATGTGAAACAATTGCTCTGTTTCTGTTTGGCTTAAAGGGGCAGTAGGTTCATCTAGTAATAAAAAACGACAATCCGTCGTTAAGGCACGAGCAATTAATACCATTTGTTTTTCCGCAAGCGTTAAGTCACTTATAAGCTTTTCCGTTGATAAAAAGACATTGATCGATTCTAGTACTTTTTTTGTTTCAGCGTGGATTTTTTTCCAATTGATGAGTTGAGATTTCGCCATTTTATGAATTAGAAAAGGCATCATCACATTTTCTGCCACACTTAAATAAGGAATTAACGCTGTATCGACTTCCTGATAAACGATTTGAATTCCTAAACTTTGAGCATCCTTAGGTGAACGAATTGTTACTTCCTTTCCATTGATTTTAATCGTTCCGTCATAATGCGTATAGGCACCAGATAAGACTTTCATTAGTGTAGACTTCCCAGCTCCATTTGCCCCGATCAATGCATGTGTCACCCCTGACTCAATGAAGAAGTCAACAGAATCTAATGCCTTTACTCCCGGGAATTCAATGTTTATTTGCTTCATTTCTATCACATTTTTTTTCATTGTTAACCCTCCCTCACTAAATCACTCTCATCATTAAAAAAGAAGGGAGCCAACTTAGAGCAGCTCCTTTCTACACTTATTCAAATCAAAATCCCTAGGCTTTCATTACTAGACTACTTTTGATTATTTTCCATAATAATCTTTTAATATAAGCATCCAATCTTCTTCAAAGGCATCTGATTCTCCCCAGCTCGTAATAATTTCGGCAAGGTTTATCATATTAACTGGCTCATTTGCTTGTAACAAATCTTCTTGAGAAATTAAGGATGCTTCTAAGTCAAAAGTTTCTGGTGTTTCTTCACCTACAAGCTTTTTCGCTAAAATTCGTACGTTTACGGCACCAATTAATTTCGGATCCACAGCTGCTGTATAACTCCACGTACTAGCTTCATTTTGAATTTCTTGTAAATCGGCATTTGATACGTCAATTCCGTAAATTTTCACTTCATCCCTACCCGCTTCTCGAATCGCTTGTGCGGCACCAATCGCAAACGCATCCCATGTTGCGAAGATTGCGTCAATTTCACCTTGAGGATATTTATTTAACATCGCCGCAACCGCGTTTTGAGTTTGAACAGATGTATCATCAGTAGCTACTCCGAAACGTTCTAATTCATTTAAACCAGGGTATTGTTCTAAAAATTGTTTATACACCGCATCTCTTCGAACCATTGGAGCAAAACCGTCAACCCAAAGATAGACAATGTTTGCCTCTCCACCATAATCCTCTACAAGTTGTCCTAAAGCCAAATCAGCTAACGCTTCGTCATCCTGAGACGTTAAAGTTACCCCTTCAATTTCTTGTAATTCAGCTAATGAATCAAATGCAACCACACTTTTGCCTTTTTCTCTTAACTCTTGTACGGTCGCTACTGTCGCCTCGTCATCACCGTGAGAAATAATAAACCCATCATATTTATCCACATCTTGCGTTAGGGCATCATGGAATCGTGCGGAATCACCGTTTGCCGTAAATACATCAACTTCAAATCCTAATGCTTCTGCTTCTTCTTGCGCTCCAGCTAAAAATTGAGCCGTATGATCATCCCCACCAATCTTGCGAACAACTTTAATTTTGGCCCCTTCACCATTAGCAAAACGTTCTGGAACATTCTCAAAGCTGACATTGTCATCATCGGCTTTTACCTGACCATTTGTACTGTCATTAGAATCATTTGAACTACATCCGACTAACAAAACAGCTGTTAAAAGAGCGACCGTAGCTCCTAATCTCCATTTACCTTTTCTCATCTTAATTCCCCCTAATGCGTGACTGTATTGTTAAAAACCCATATTATGTATAATTACTCACACATGGATTTTTCTACCAAAAGAAAAAACCTCTACTAAGAGAGGCTTTTATGTAAAATCCTCTCTTATCTCTCGAATCATAAAATCGATTCGCAGGAATTAGCACCAATTTTCCTAAGAAAACGGTTGCTGGGTTTCATCAGGCCAGTCCCTCCACCACTCGCGATAAGAGCTATTCATTTAATTCTTATTAATCTTATTGGTATTATATGTCTTAATAATAGGTAGGTCAATCCTTTTTTTGAAAATAGTCTAACAATTATGCCTACAAATAGACTATTTTATTAGATATTTTGTAAAAAGAACAAAACAACCTTTTTTCACTATTCATTTAGCCATTTCATCAAAAATCAATTTATAAGAAAGTCGTCTCTCTTCAAATGAATGAACATTTGTTAAGAGCATAAACTCATCAATTTGATAACTCACGGCCAATTGAATGAGCTTTCTTTTCACGTCTGCTGGTGAACCTATCAAAGCTTTTTCGAGCTTACCTTTAAGCTGAACCGCAAGCTTTGGATCAGCTTGCATTTCTTTTTTTACGGTTTCAACTGCCGGTAAATACTCCGTTTCTTTTCCAATAGAAGCTAGATGACTTCGATACGCTTCACTTAATCCAAGCTCTCTTGCCTTCTCAGTCGTATCTGCACAAATACATGATAACGCTACGATCGACTTCAACTTTTTATCTTCATTTTTATTTTGAAATTGCTGTACATATTGATTCAACGGTTCCATTGGAATATTTGGGTTACGAAAATGACCATAAGTATAAGGGAGCCCTTTACTTGCCGCTAGTTGAGCACTTTTTTCACTAGAACCTAGGAGCCATACATCTGGTGCAACCGTTGGGACAGGTTCGGCAATCACTTTTGAATCAAATTTAGGATTTTGAATATATTGTAGAAGTTGGTCAACTAAACTAGGGTATGCATACACCTTTTTTAAAAATTGATCATTTAAAGCATTCGTTACTTCTGCTGAACCTCCAGGTGAACGCGCTAATCCTAAATCAATTCTACCTGGAAATAAGGTCGCCAAAACATGAAACGTTTCAGCGACTTTATAAGGTTTATAATGCGGTAACAAAATCGCTCCGGCACCTAAGCGAATGTTTTTTGTGTGAGCTCCTAAAAAAGCTAACATTACTTCTGGAGATGGACATACGAGACCTGCCAAATGATGATGCTCGGCCACCCAGTAACGATGATAACCTAATAAATCTGCAAAGGTGGCGAGCTGTTTCGCTTCCTCATACGCATCACTTCTCGTGCGACCTTCTGCTAGTGGCATTTGATCAAGAATGCTTAACTTAATTGTTTGATTCATTTACTTGCTTCTGCAATGATTTCAAATGAGCGTAAACGTGCAACCTCATCATAGATCATCGAGTTAATAATGATTTCGTCCGCATCTGTTGCAGTTAAAAAAGATTGAAGCTCCTTTTGGACAAACTCTTTATCTCCTGCAATGGTTGATTCCCCTCTTTTATCTAAGGCTGCTTGTTCATGAATCGTTAGATATTCAGTTAAATCTTCATTTGGTGGCAAGAGTCTTGAGGGACGACCACGAATTAAACTTAAAAATTGCTGTTCCATTGAAGTAGCTAGAAATTCAGCTTCTTCATTCGATTCAGCTGCAATCACATTTTTTCCGACCATCACATAAGGTTTATCTAACACATCAGAAGGTTTAAAGTTACTACGATAAATATCTAAGGCTGGTAAGGTAAATTCAGGGGAGAAATGACTAGCAAATGCAAATGGTAACCCTAATTCAGCCGCTAATTTTGCACTAAACCCACTTGAACCTAATAACCAAATCGGTACATTTTGTCCCTCACCCGGATAAGCTCTTACAGTTTGCGGGAAAGGCGAGCGTTTCGGGTCAAAATATTGTCTTAATTCCTCTAATTGCTCAGGGAATTCATCACCTGTCGTACTTAAGCCTCTTCTTACTGCTCGCATTGTTTGTTGATCACTTCCCGGTGCACGTCCTAACCCTAAATCAATTCTTCCTGGGTAAATGGCATCTAATGTTCCAAATTGCTCAGCCACCATTAAAGAAGAATGATTCGGAAGCATAATCCCACCCGCACCGACACGAATCTTTGAGGTTTGTCCAGCAATATGTCCGATGACAACCGAAGTGGCTGAGCTCCCTATTCCTGGCATATTATGATGCTCGGCGACCCAAAAGCGGTGGAAACCAAGCTGCTCTGCTTTTTGAGCTAATGTTACACTTGATTGAAACGCTTCTTGAACCGTTTTCCCTTCTAGAATTGGTACGAGATCTAAGACAGATAAACGAATATCTTGTAATGTTTTAGTAGACTCCATTTATAGCACTCCTTCAACACTTTCATATCATACGACTTCATAATGAATTCGTTACATAGTAGAGTAAAGGATATAAATCCTTTCGTCCATTTTTTTGCTTATAAGTACTGATCGTTGTCTAAATAGAAAAGGGATGAGATAATGAAGTCGTCATTCATTCTGCCCTACAAAAGAGATGTTATGTAATGGAGGAATTACATTGAAAGAAAATATAGAAGAACAAATCATCAAACAATATCAGCAAGATGAAAAGATGATGGTGTTAGTATTCAGTCAATGGTGTATCAATCATGATTTAGATCCATTCGAAATTTATCAAAAGGCTTATCCGTCCCAACAAAAAAACTCTATGCTAGTAGAGACTCAAGAGTTAACTGTTTCAAAAGAAGAAGCTGGTGAAATCGCCAACGAAACTTTACTCGGAGTTCTCTCTTTATTTGGAAATGAGCAATTAGCCTTTGTCGTTTCAGAAGAAATGGAAAAGTTAAAACACAAATGAAAAAACGACCCCTCGCCATCAAATGGTTTTTTTGGGGTCGTCTTTAACTTCTATTTACCGTTAACATTCTTAATATTCCCTTCCAACTGCACAAAAGCCTCATTAAAACATTTATGCTATGCTATTATTTTATGTGTTTGCTCTTTATGGTCAACCAGTCCCCGTGCACATGTCATGACTAATGTACACTTCGCTCACCTACTTCATTGGACTCACATCCTTTCTGAAGGTTTTTTTAAGGTCACTCCTTTCTTTAATTAAATTTATTTTAAAATATTATTTAGAAACTGTAAATTTTCAAATAGGTTGAATTTCTAAGGAAAACACCCATTTTTCTTTGAATATCTTACTCCTTCTCTTTTTATCAGATTTTTTAGAAAAATCAATTATTTACATTGTCCTTCTTTTAAGTATTGCAATGTCTCTTGATCATTCTTGCTAGGCAAGTTAAATACTTGCTTGTACTTCTCATGTCCTTTACCCGTTATTACTAGCCAGTCCCCCTTTTCCATTTCGGAATAAGCATGCTTAATCGCTTCGGTTCGATCGTTAATAATGATCGCTTGATTGTCGATTGATTCATTTAACTTAAGTAAAGTTTGATACATCTCCTCTTCACTTACTCCATTTAAATCATCAAAGGTTAGAAAAATTTGGTCACTATGCTGAAATGAATGCTCAAGCATTGCCTCTCTTTTTGTAACATCACTATCCCCACGAAAACCAAAAACATGAAAAAGACGATTCGGTTTATACATTTTGATCGTTTTTAAACAAGCGTCAATTGATTCAGGTGAATGAGCATAATCTATAACAGCGGTTGAATCTTTTGGTAATTTCATTTGTTGAAATCGTCCTGGCACTTCTGGAAACTGAGATAATGCCTTTTTAATTTCTTTCGGTGTAACCCCACATTTTTCAGCGGTTGCATAAGCTAATAAAGCATTTCGGTTTTGATGCACACCAATAACAGGCAACTCAAATGATATTTCCATATCGAACTTACTTAACTCAAATAACGTCGAAAACTCATTTTCATAAGAAGAAACGATATCATTGTGATGTTGGGGTCCAACTGTCGTCACTTTTTTGTGTTGCTTTTTCACATAGGCAACTAACCTTTCACTCCAAATTTCTGTAAAGGTAGCCACTATCGCTTCCCCGTTAGGCTTTAATTGATCAAATAATTTTACTTTACTTGCAAAATAATGCTCAATCGTTGGATGGTAATTAAGATGATCATGACTTAAATTCGTAAATAAAGCATAATCAAAAAAAACATCACTCACCCGTCCTTGATCAAGTCCATGCGAAGACACTTCTAAAATGACATATTCATCCTCACTTTCAGCAAGTAACTTCTGAATCGTTATCGCATCTGGTGTTGTGACATGAGAAGGCCTCGTTTCTCCATTTATTTCATGACTGACAGAACTAATAAGCGAACATGTCCTTCCTGCTTCAGTTAAAATATGTTTGAGCATATAAGAAGTTGTTGTTTTGCCATTCGTACCTGTAATACCAATCACTTTATGTTTATTTGTAGGAAATTGATAAAAAGCCGCACTTAAACGCGATAAAGCTCTTCGACTATCTGGAACGGAATAATAAGGTATATCTATTTGAATCGATTTGGCTTCACCGAGTACTGCCACAGCCCCTCGTTCACATGCTTCTGCTATATAATCATGACCATCTTGCTCAAATCCACTAATCGCTACAAAAAGAAAACCAGGCTCCACTTTTTTTGAATGAAAATGTAAGCCAGTCACTTCGATATCATTCAGGCTCGGCTCATTTACTATCATATTCAATTCTTGTAAAAGTAATGGAAGCTTCATCACAACCTATCCTCTCAAAAAACTGGTTAAAAATAGTTTCACCATCCCAAATTGAAATTATCCTTTGCTAAAAGATACAGCAAAGGTGGAAATTGACAATTGCCAGCAAATCGCTCATTTTTAAAGAGGAAGGTGTTCAGAATTCGTGTGCTTAGTTTTTCGTACTGTAATTTGTGTTAGTTGGCTTTTTTATTACTTATCTCGATTTTTTCGTACCGTAATTTGTGCTGCTTGGCTTTTTTCATTACTTATCCCAGCTTTTTCGCACCGTAATCGAGCTCACTCAAATTTTTCATTACTTATCCCAACTTTTTCGGACTGTAATCGGACCCACTCAACTTTCTCATTACCTATCACCAATCCTCCCTCCCAGGCTCAGATAAACGCCAAAAAAACCGCCAAGAGATTAGACGGTTTTTATCATAAATTGTTCATATTTTTGTTTATCTTTTAAGCGACAAATGACTTTCATATAAGTGCCTGTTTCTTGATGCTCCATTTCGAGCACGTCGGCATGATTTTGAAAATAATGAACATGTTCTCCTGCCGTATATGGAAATAGGAACTCAACTTTTACATCAGTTGCAAATAATGATAATTCTAACGTTTGTAATAACGCTTCAAACCCTTTTTTCTCTCGTGCTGAGACGTAAAGAGAATCCTCACGATTTATGTGAAATTTATCATCAACGAGTTCACTTTTGTTAAACAAGTAGATCATCGGTATGTTCTCAACACCGATTTCCTTTAAGGTTTCATTAGTGACTTGGATTTGTTGTTCATAATTTGGATTAGAATAATCAACGACATGGAGCAATAAATCAGCTTCCTTCACTTCTTCTAATGTCGAACGAAATGCTTTCACAAGATGATGAGGAAGTTTATTAACAAACCCAACAGTATCTGTTAAAAGGAAGGAACGATTTTTCGGCAATGTTACTTTTCTAACGGACGTTTCTAAAGTCGCAAAAAGCATATTTTCTTCAAATACATATTTTTTGTCACTTGCGTTTGTTCCGAATTGTAAAAATGCATTCATAAGCGTAGACTTCCCTGCATTCGTATATCCGACCAAGGCAACAACTGGCATTTCTTGCTTTTGTCTGCGCCCTCGTTGAATTTGTCTTTGTTTTACTAGTCGTTCTAACTCTTTTGATAAAATCGACATTTTCTCTTCGATTTTACGACGATCAAGCTCAAGCTTTGTTTCACCGGCCCCACGATTGGTTGTTCCTACCCCACCTGATTGACGTCCAAGTGATTGACGAAGGCCGACTAAACGAGGCAACATATATTGCAATTTTGCCAGTTCAACTTGTAATTTGGCTTCTTTCGTTTTCGCCCGCTGCGCAAATATATCTAAAATTAAAATGGTGCGATCAATTACTTTGCACTCAAGGATTTGTTCCGTATTCCGAATTTGAGATGGCGATAATTCATCATCAAAAATGACTAAATTCGCATCAGTTGCCGAAAGCACTTGTTTAACCTCTAATAATTTACCTGCTCCGATATAGGTTGAAGGATTAATTTTTTCTAAACGTTGGGACACTTTGGCTTCGACTGCGACTTCACAAGCAAAGGCAAGCTGTTCTAATTCATCCATCGAGCGCTCATGACTTGACTGCTGCTGAAGCTCAGCCCCAACTAAAATCGCGACTTGTTGTTCTTCTTGCATGTATACCTCCAATTGAATGCTTATCCACCAAACTTAAGAGGATAACTTCTCTAAAAGCGGGAAAAGCTCATGTAAATCTTTAATTTCATAACTTGGCTCTACTTCATTTCTTTCCTTCTCTTCTCGGTTTAACCAAACTGATTTAATTCCCGTTCGATTAGCCCCAAGTATATCTGTCATCAAATTATCGCCAACCATCAGTACCTCTTCATTTGTTACGTTCATTTCTTTTAAAGCAAACTGGAAAATCGCTGGCTCTGGTTTTCCTTGACCAAAATCACCTGAGATGATAATTTTTTCAAAAAAGGGTCGTAACTCTGGTGTGATCTCGAGTTTCGTTGTTTGCAATTGTGGGGAGCCATTTGTTAATAATAACAGACGATATTCTTTTTTTAAACGTTCTAATACTTCAAGGCTTTCTTCATATAAAAAAGGATTCTCTTTCCGATTTTTTCGAAAGGCTCTAACTAATTCTCTGGCAAACTCTTCATCCTCAATACGAAACATTTTTAGAGCCGACTTCCACGTATCAAGGTGGTAAGAAGAAACCATTTGATTCATTTTCTTAAATTCCGGATGTTCCTCTTCAAACTTGCCCCATAAACCTTCAAAAGGATTAATACCTATTAATTGTGTAAACTCATATGTTTCATAACTTTTATATAAATCTTTCGCCTTCTTACGAGCCACTTCCTCAAATCCACTTGCACTAATGCCATATTTATCTTCTACTAGTTGACATGTTTTTTCAAATGCGGTTTGAATGCTTTTTTTATCCCATAATAAAGTATCATCTAAATCAAAAAAAATCGCCTTCAAAATGCCCACTCCTCTATTTTCTCTTTATTCTGATCACTCTTAAGAGTACCGTGTAATATAGGAAGGAGCAAGCGGTTTATTGGAATTTTAAACTTTTTTTAATAATATTCGGACATTTCATTTTTTTTACCAACCTTCTAAAGTACAATAAAAGGGCCCTCAAAAGTTCATAGAATAACTTTTGAGAGCCTTTTTTATTTAAGATTCTGAACTTGTTAGCAGTTTACGCAACTCTAGTAATTCTTCTTTTGTAAAAGTCATTCCTTTGCCCATTTTTGTATGATCAGGTGCCCAATCACGAATGTCGTATTTGGGTTCCCTCCCATTCCAACTAATCCAATTTAACTCTCGTGTCCACCCTTTAGGACTTTCAGAAATGGTTCCTATACTTTTAATAATATCGTATTTAAAATCTGACATAAATTATGGCCTCCTGTTAATGTTTTGCTTAACAATTTCACCAATCACCATGAGCATAATCGCTAAAGCAAATCCACCTAATACGTCGGAAGCATAATGAACCCCTAA
>NZ_ALPT02000057.1 GCF_000292245.2 Alkalihalobacillus alcalophilus ATCC 27647 = CGMCC 1.3604
ACATAACCTTTTGATTCAGGATCTGACTTCCTGCAAAGGTAAACTTTGAACTTTCTTGTTTGTTGATATCTCGTAAACTCGGCTGTCATAATAAGATCTCCCGCATTTTCACTTACTGCCAATAGGCGATCTTGGTCATAGACCATTTCAATGGTCATTCCACCAAAATAACGAAAAGCATTTTCGTGCATTCGAATAAGATCCGTTGTTTGAAATGGCCGGTCCAACCACTCCACATATTTGTATCTTGAGCTGGCTAAGATGAACCCTATGAAGTAAAGTCTCTTGTACGTCCCGTCCGATGTGGGCATTCTCTTTTGTCCAAAATCTACTTGAATCTGCTGTCCCAGAGGAAGCTCCGGAACCGCACTGAACTCTCTTTCAGAAAGTATTTTAGGAATATGATAGGCTTCCCGTAAATCGTTTACATAGCTTCTTACTGTTCCCTCTGCAACGAAGCTGACATCTAGCCTTTCTGCTAACCAATCGAATACCTGAGCTCCTGTGAGATCAGGATGTTCCTTTAGCCACTTTAGGATTTCTTCCCGAAAGGGATCAAGTTTTTTACTTCTGTTCTGTAACGAGATAGAGAACAAGTAGAATTCATCTGGAGACATTTTTCCATACTCTATCACCCTATTCCTTGATATTTTTAATTTTCTGGCAATCGCACTGTTGGAAAATCCATTACGACGAAGTCGATGAACTTCATTATAAATACTCAACTTTTCCACTCCCTGTTCCTCACTTTCTATAGACTTATTTAAGTATATAGAAAGCTGTTTAATTAAGGTGAACTGTTGAGTCTTATTTGTTGAATTCTGTTTGCTCTTATTTGTTGAAAACTGTTGATTCTAGTTTATCGTTTACACCACACCAGGGAATGGGCAGACAAGTCATAAATGGAGTAGCCAAGATAAGTTTTTAATTGTGATGGAGACGTTTGCCATGAATGAGGTGGAGTTAGCAGAGTATTGTCGAAAGAAAGGTTTGTTTCGTGAACAGATTGAAGCGTGGAAGAGTGTATGCCTTAAGGCAAATGGTCAGGCATTTGACCAAGCCAAGCAGTTGAATGGTGCATTAAAGGAAGAACAGAAGCGCGCCAAACAATTAGAAAAAGATCTACAAAAGAAAGAAAAGGCACTAGCAGAAGCGGCGGCGTTATTACTTTTGCGAAAAAAGGCCCAAGCGATCTGGGGGGACCAAGAGGACGAATGATCAACCCGTCAGATCGCGCACTAGCAGTAGAACTCATCCAAGAAGCGAATCAAAACGGTGCGCGATTAGCGAAGGCTTGCGAGGAACTTCACATCAGCGTTCGAACATATGAGCGGTGGGTGGCAGATGGTGATGTGAAGGTCGATCAGCGTCCGCTTGCGAAAAGACCCATTCCGAAAAATAAGATATCTGAGGAAGAAAAAGAGGAAATATTGACGGTTGTCAAACAGGAAGAATACGCCGATTTACCTCCTACACAAATTGTTCCAAAGCTTGCGGACAAAGGAACGTACATTGCATCAGAATCCACATTTTATCGGGTGTTACGTGAAGAAAAAATGCAACATCACCGTGGTCGTAGTCAAAAGCCTGAGCGAAGAATCCCCGAGAGTCATCTGGCACGATCGCCAAATCAGGTATGGACATGGGATATTACTTGGCTTGGTGGACCTGTAAAAGGTCTGTATTATCGGCTTTATTTAATTCTCGATTTATTTAGTAGAAAAGCAGTTGGTTGGGAAGTTTGGGAAACAGAAGAGGCAAAACATGCGGAAACCCTTGTGAAAAGAGCTGTGATCAATGAGAAAATCCAAGGGGCCCCGCTTGTGTTGCATTCAGATAATGGGAGCCCGATGAAAGCAGAGACTTTCTTGAGTTTACTAGAGAAATTAGGCATCCAGAGCTCCTTTTCAAGACCACGTGTGAGTAATGATAATCCTTACTCAGAAGCGATGTTTCGGACACTAAAATACCGACCAGACTTTCCACATAAAGGTTTTGTATCACTCGAGGAAGCGAGACAATGGGCACAGCAATTTGTCCATTGGTACAACGAGGTTCACCTGCATAGCGGGCTGAATTTTGTGACGCCTGTACAGTGTCATACAGGAGAATACGTTGCCATATTGGAAAAGCGAAAAGATGTATACGAAGTAGCAAAGGCAAAGCATCCAGAGCGTTGGGCACGAAGCGCAAGGAATTGGACACCAAAGGGACAAGTGGCGCTCAATCCCATGCGAGATGAGGGGCAAAAGCAATGAGTAAATCTTACTATTCCCATGTCCCTAGTGGTTTGAATCGAAAAAGTGGTTTTCTTTCGATTCAAATCACTAGGCCAGCAAGCGCAGCGCGGTAGCCTTGACTGATTTCGGGGATTGATGATATTTTTTCGGATCACTAAAGTAACTAAATACGACAACTATATTGACAAACACCGCTTCCGAAACGGGTGTAACTCGTTTTATATCATTTGTGGAATAGCTTATATCACCTTTTTTTGAAATTGATAATTTTGTGCAATAAATTGTAGATTTATATATTCTAGTAAAATTAGATGATATATAAGCTATTCAGCAGCAGTATAATTATTATTCTAATTATTGTAATTTAGACATTCAATAATTGGGTGTTTTGAACTAGTAAAATAGAGATTAATCTCCATGTTTCTATAATAAAGGGGGATTTTTTAGGTTCTTTTAACATATTCCTTGTTTTATATACAAAATTCTACAAAAAATCTTTAAAGTCTTATAGTGAAATTGTATAATATGTAGTAAGAGTTATTAATAGGAGGTTAAACAGTGTTAAAAACAAGGTCTTTAGTTGTGGTTTTGGCTTTGATGTTAATAATATCAAGCTTTTACGTGCCGTTAACTGCTATCGCAGAAGGTGATAATTCAGTCACTAATGAAAATAGTCTAATAGTAGTGTTAGCAGAAACGGAAATTTATGATAAAAATCAAGGGTTAGTTGGGTATGTAAGTGAAGATAGTGAATTTAAAGCAAATATTACTGATGGCAAGGTTTATATTAAATGGAATAGTGATTTTGCTACTGTAAGTAATGAGAATGTTACTGTAATAGAAAATGGAGAAAAAGATATTAAATTTGTCAATGACGAAGTACATATTGAAAATTTAATAGATTTAAATGAAGATGTTGAATTATATGATCCGATTAGCTTAGAAAGTGTCGTTACTATTAAAAAAGACAACATAATAGAGATAATCGGAGAAGTTGATGGTTATTATGAGGTAACTTTAGGAGAACGGTTACTATTGTTAGAGAAAAACGTTTTAGGGGATGTATTTACTGAGCAGATTGAAGAAGGGTTAACTGAGGAAGAAGGGTTAACTGAGGAAGAAGGGTTAACTGAGGAAGAAGGGTTAACTGAGGAAGAAGAGTTAACTGAGGAAGAAGAGTTAACTGAGGAAGAAGGGTTAACTGAGGAAGAAGGGTTAACTGAGGAAGAAGGGTTAACTGAGGAAGAAGAGTTAACTGAGGAAGAAGGGTTAACTGAGGAAGAAGGGTTAACTGAAGAAAAAAAGTTATCTAAAGGATTATCGATCGCTACATTTAGTAACACAATGGCTTTAGCTTCAAGCTTTAATAATTACTTTAAGGCAGATAGAAATGTGGCAGTTTATGATAATAGTGGCGGAACTCTCGTTCAAGTGGGAACTTTAAGAGGTGGTCAGGTTTTCCCTATTATCAGTGATTACGGGAATTGGCACCGAATTTCTTTTGGAGATGGTTATGGTTATGTGAGAAAGATTGATACTTCTCCTGATAATGGAAATTCAGTGCGAAATAAAAATAATAATTTTAATAATTCAACTGCAATCTCTATTATACCTAATCAAAACATTAGTGTTTATGATAACAGCACAGGAAGTTTAGTGCCTTTTGGGTCTATACTAAGAGGGGTTTCGTATCCAATTATTAATGAATATGGTCCTAATTGGTATAGAGTAGATTTAGGGGGAAGAGTTGGCTTTATTAGACAAAGTGATGTCAAAACAGAGATCAAGGAATTTTCTGTAGACGATGAATACTTTGAGACTGTAAGGAATACAACAGTATATGATAATAGTACAGGTGCCCTTCTCCCTAAAGGATTATTGAGAGCGGGAGAACACTATCCAAGAGTTAGTGATTATGGAAACTGGCATCGAGTTGATTATGGAGATGGGTATGGCTATATCCGGAAGTCAGATACAATACCTAGTGATGGTAAAAGCATATCAAACCAAAATACTTCATTTAATAATTCAAACGCTGTATCGATAGTTCCTGAGAGGAACATTTCTGTATATGATAATACTTCTGGAACATTGCTTCCATTTGCAACTATTTATAATAATGTTTCGTATCCGATTATTAATGAGTATGGTTCGAACTGGTATCGTGTAGATGTATCTGGAAGAGTAGGATTCGTTAGACAAAGTGATGTTAAAACGATCACTAAAGAATTTCAAACTAGTGATAAGTATTTTGAAGTTATAAGAAATACCACGATATATGACAACAGTACAGGTTCGTTAGTAGCTAAAGGTACAATAAATGCCGGAGAACATTATCCTCGAGTAAGTGACTATGGAAATTGGCACAGAATCCAATATGGCAATGAGTATGGTTATATTAGAAAAGCAGATACAGCACCGAGTACTGGAAGTTCTGTTAAAAATGAAAACACTACATTTAGAAACTCAGATAGGTCATTTAATACAAATAAAAATGTAATCGTCTATGATAACACATCAGGTAGTTTAGTCCCTTTTGCAACTATTAATAACGGAGAGATATATCCGTTTGTGAATGAGTACGGCACAAATTGGTACAGAGTAATAGTGGCTGATCGAGTTGGTTTTGTGAGATCTGCTGATGTATCAGTTGGTCCTGTTAAAATCTACGATACTACTTCTTATAATTATAGTTTAAATGAAATGCTTGATAGACAAATGAGAGTAAATCCTCAAACTGATTTATATCGAAACCAAAATGCATTTGTTAGTCGAGATTTTATTAGTACAGGCAGCGGGAGTTTTCCAAAGACTGGACGAGTAACTGCTAGTACATTAAATGTAAGAGAACAGGCTAATACGAATAGCTGGATCTTTGGGACGTTATCAAATGGAAGTAATGTAAACTTAGTAGGACAAACAGGTAATTGGTACGAAATCCGTTTTGGTGCTTGGCGAAGTGCTAAACGTGAGGACGTCAGAAGATATGTTGATCCGAATAATTTTGATAAAGATTCACGAGATTATTTGCAGTTTTTACAATTATCAAGAAGTGCTGGAACGTCAGCAACTGAACTTAATAAAGCTTTAACTGGTAAAGGTGTGTTAGCTGGAACTGGTGCTGCTTTTAAAACGGCAAGTGAGACTCATAGTATTAATGAAATATATTTAATTGCACATGCCTTACTTGAAACAGGACACGGTCAATCGACATTAGCTAAAGGGATTCGTGTAACTGAAGTTGGTGGAAAGGCAGTTGAACCAAAAGTAGTCTATAATATGTTTGGGATTGGTGCATTTGATGGTGTAGCTGAAAGAGCTGGAGCTGAGTATGCATATAATGCTGGCTGGGATACCCCTGAAAAAGCAATTATTGGTGGTGCTAGATTCATAGGTCAATCCTATATAAATCATCCTACACATAAACAAGATACACTTTATAAAATGAGATGGAACCCTGGAAGTCCAGCTACTCACCAATATGCAACTGATATTGGCTGGGCGGTAAAACAAGTTAGTCTTATGGATCAACTGTACAATCAAATGAATAATTACACTATGTATTTTGATGTACCTAAATATAAATAAAATTATCTTTCAAGAGACACCCTTTTTAGGGGTGTCTCTTTGCTAAGGAATTATAAAAAAGTAATGTAATTTTTCTTGAAGAAGTGAAAAAATACTAATAAATATGTAGGTATTAGTAACATATAAGGCAAGTCAGTGAGTTCTATTTACATCTAAAATATTATAAGGTACTATTAATTAAGCTCCAAGCTTCTCTATGAGCTAAGTAAATACAGGTTAGCCTGATGATAGTGGTGAATGAACTATGGAAGCAACCAGTTTGATTAAAAATCTTATTACATTTTCTGTTCTAATCGTTACCAGAAATGAAGAGAAATATATAGAAAAGTTAATTAGTTCTTTAATGAATCAGAAATTCCCAAAAGATAAATTTGAGATCATAGTAATTGACGGAATGTCTAATGATAATACAAGAGTTATCCTAAATAAATATATAGAAAAATCTGATGGGAAAATACGTATGTTTAATAACGAAAAAAAGACGTTAGCACCGGGATGGAATATTGGAATTCAAGAAGCAAAAGGTGATTATGTCTTACGTATTGATGGTCATACTAAAGTGAATTCCAATTTTCTAAATAATTATTGGGAAGTTATAAAAGAAAACCCAGACGTGTCTTGTGTTGGAGGTACAATCACTTCCAAAGGAATTGGATTTCAAGGTGAAGTAAATGAGTACGTATACTCTCATCCATTTGGTGTTGGGAACTCTAAATTTAGGACATTAAAAAGTGACTGGGAAGGGTATGTAGATACAGTTCCTTATGGAGCCTATAAAAAAGAGGTATTTACAACGGTTGGTCTTTTTAATGAAAATTTAGTGAGAAATGAAGATCTTGATTTCCATAAGAGAATGCATGATAAAGGAATGAAATTTTTTCTTTCGAGCAAAATTCAATCGGTATATTTTGTTCGTGACTCTTTAAAAGGTTTAATCAATAAATCTTTAGGTGATGGTCAATGGACTATTATAGCGGATAGGATTACACCAGGTGCATTGAAGGCAAGACATAAAGTGCCGTTGTTTGCCTTTGTTTTTGGTTTTCTACTTTTAATCTTGGCCCCTTTTATAGGGATAGCTTTTTGGATGTTAGTTTTTATAATTTCAGCTTATTTGATTTTGAACCTTTTATCTAGTAAAGGCATAGTTGCTGAAAGAAGCTTGAAACATTTTTTACCTTGCATGTTTACTTTCTTTTGTTTGCATTTCTTTAGAGGTTTAGGCTCATTTATGGCTTTTTTTAGAAAAGAATATTGGATTAAGTAAAATTATATAGAAGTGAGTTGTATAGAAATGTTTGAAATTTACAGGTATAGACATCTTTTGTTTTTTTAGTAAGAAAAGAACTTAGAGTCAAATATAGAAATACATTACTAGGTTATTTTTGGTCCTTATTGGAACCATTGGGCTTAATGATTATATATTCGATTGTCTTCTCTTTGATTATGCGATTTGAAGTGGATAATTATCCATTACTTTTGTTATCAGGACTTATTCCTTGGATGTTTGTTAGTCATTCAATTAATACAGGTTCGAAAATATTGACGTTAAATGCATCGTTGATTAAAAAGGTTTACTTTCCTAGGCAATTATTTCCTATAACGGTTGTCACGACAAATATCATTAATTTAATGATTTCCCTTGTTTTAGTGGGGGTGTTTTCAATAATTTATGGTGGTGGTCTAGGTTTATCCTTAGTATGGTTGCCATTTGTTATGTTTTTTCAGTATTTGTTAGTTTTGAGTGTGGTGCTTATTTTATCGAGTATTAGCGTGTATTACAGAGATATTGAATTTATGAGTAGCTTAGGTATTAGAGGGTGGATGTATTTATCACCAATCATTTATCCTATTTCAATAATTCCAGACGAGTATATAAATTTGTACATGCTAAATCCAATGGCGACAATTATTTCAATATATCACCATATTTTTTACGGTGCTGAACTAGTTGAATTCAAATGGATATTATATACAATTGGTGTTACGATTTTCCTTCTATTTATTTGCTGGACTATTTTCGGTAAATTAAGTAAGAAAATGGGGGAAGTGATTTAACATGAATGCTGTTGAGGTAAACGGTTTATCTAAAGTTTTTAAAAAAGCATATGATAAGACATTGAAAGGTGTGTTTCTATCTTCAATTCGAAAAGAAAAAAAATTAGAACAGCATCTAGCACTTAATGATGTTAACTTTTCTGTTAAAAAAGGAGAAGCATATGCGATTATAGGGAAAAATGGTGCCGGTAAAAGTACGCTATTCAAAGTTATTTCTGGTGTGATATTTCCAGATAAGGGTAGTATTAAGTTGAATGGAACAATAATGCCGCTTATTGAATTAAGTGCTGGTTTAAGTAGAGACCTTTCCGGGCTGGAAAATATTAAATTAAACTGTGCTATTTATGGACTAAATAAAGAAAAAATAAATCAAATCTTACCTGATATCATTGAATTTGCTGAGCTAGAAGATTTTATTGATACTCCTGTTAAGTTTTATTCATCGGGTATGAAAGCAAGGTTAGGTTTTTCGATCGCTGTTCATATTGATACCGATATTATCTTAATTGATGAAGTACTTGCGGTGGGTGATAAAGACTTTAAAGAAAAATGTTATGAACGCATTTTAGAACTAAAGGCAAAAGGGAAAACAATTATTATTGTTTCACATAGTTTAAGACCATTAAAGAAAATATGTGATAGGGCATTAATCTTGCACAAAGGTGAAGTTAAAGCCATTGGTGAAATTAATGAAATGATTGCTCAATACGAAAAGCAAAATCCAAAGAAAAAGAAAAAAGTGAAAAAGAAAGTTGTAAAGGAAGAAACATTGGTAAAAGAATAAAGTTTCATCCTTTAATTTTGAGGTGTTAAAATGAAATCACAAATAGGAAAGCTACCAACAACGGTTTTTGATACGAAAAAAGTCAGGGCATATAGGGAACAAGCACAAAAATATAGTGCAAAAGAGGACTTATGGTCTTGGTTTGTTTTACGGCGCTTGTCTATTTTCTTTACAATAGTATTTATAAAGCTTCGATTAACACCTAATACGATCAGTTGGTTTAGCTTTATAGGAATTGTCTCATCAGGTTTTCTTATGATTTTATCAACACCTCTAGCTTTTGCTTTTGCCTTTTTGTTTTATAATTTAGGTTACTTGTTTGATTGTGTGGATGGAGAAGTGGCACGGATAACGAAAAAAACATCAAAAAAAGGTGTTTTTATCGATATGCTCATTCAAGCAGCGACATTGCCTGTATTTATTTCATTTATAATTTCGTTACTTGTGATGATGGGTTACTTGAGCCTAAATGTTTGGGAAAGTTTTATACTTTATTGTTTAATCGTTTTTGCGATAATGTCGTTATTAATTCCATTGTCTTATCAAATTACGCTACAAAATGGTAGTGAACAAGATCCAGTGAATAAAATAAGAGCTAAGTCGTTTTTCTTTACTGTTGTTGGCTTTTTATTAGGGTTACCCGGATTTTATGCGACGCTTCTTCTCCTTGTATTCATAGGATTATGGATTGATTGGCCACTTATCCCCATCTATATTGCTTTATTTTTGCTTGTTCTTGTATTGAAAGTTCTAGCACGATTATTTGTGACGCTTAAATCTATATAAATTTGTGATATTAGTGGTATCTCCTGGTAACGATGTTGTGTTTGTTATTTCTATGTTATAATTAAGTTTATATTTTGTTAAGAACTTGATGAATAAGTAAATTATTTTGAAATAATCTGCATTCGTGATGATATAGGAGGTTGCCAAGCGTGAAAAAGGTTATCACATATGGAACATTCGATTTATTGCACTGGGGCCATATAAACCTATTGCGTCGAGCAAAAGAGTTAGGTGAATACTTAATTGTGGCCATATCAACTGATGAATTTAATGAGTTAAAAAATAAAGAGTCTTTCCATAGCTTTGAAAATCGTAAAATGATATTAGAAGCCATTCGTTATGTAGATGAGGTTATTCCTGAGGAAAATTGGGAGCAAAAGATTACTGACGTGAAAAAGCATAGTGTAGATGTATTTGTTATGGGTGATGATTGGGAAGGTAAATTCGACTTCTTGAAAGAACACTGTGAGGTTGTTTATTTGCCGAGAACGGCAGCTATTTCGACTTCCAAGATAAAAGAAGGAATTCGATCTATTCAAGATTAATACAAAAAAGTTACTATTATACTATGGATTTTTCTGGTTAACTTGTAAAAGTAACGAAATTTAAAAGTTTTTGTTTTACAGCGATGATTTTATGTTAAAATACTCCTAGACTATATATTCTATATATGCTAGGGGTTTTTATATGCCAAATATATTTCCAGAAAAAACATCGCGTTTTTCTGTAGTTCTAGTTGATATATTAATTATTTTATTTTCATATACGATTTCATTTATGATTGCCTCTAATTATCGTGTTATCCAAGAGAGAAATATTGATGCTTTTATTAGTTTGTTTCCTTGGGTTTTGTTGATTGGGGTCTTTTTAATATATACGTTTGAGTTGGATCGTCTTGTTTTAAAGGATAAATATGATATTGTCCGTAAACTAATTGTGACAGTTGGTTTTATGTTTATTTTTACGACAGCTGCATCATTCTTATTCCGTGAATTTGCGTTACCACGTTCCGTTATCCTTATGTCACACTTCTTTGCTTTCTGGTTAATGTTAGGCTGGAAAATGATTTATGTGAAGATGACAAGTAAGAAATTTAAGGATCGGGCTGTTTTTATTGGCGATGAGGATGAGTATGAGCTCATGACCGATAATCTTGTTGCCTCAAAATTAACAACAAGCAAAAAAGGTTTAGTGAGAATTCACAGCCTTGCATCATTGAAGGATTTAGGACAACAATTAGCTCCGTACAGCCATATTTTTGTCGGATCTGCTGTCACAGAAAAAAGAAAAAACGAAATTCTTTATTATGCAATGAAGCAAAATAAATTAGCGTATGTTATTCCGAATATGAATGATTTATTTGTGATGAAATCATCTGTGACAACACTCGGGGATTCGATGGTTATTCAAGTGAAACCTTTTAACTTAACAAATGGTCAAGAAATCATTAAGAGACTGCTAGATTTATCTGTCTCGGCCGTAATGATTTTAGTAACATTGCCTTTGATGCTGATTGCGGCAATTTTGATCAAATTAGAAGACCGTGGTCCAATTTTCTTCAAACAGGAGCGAGTAGGAAAAGACGAAAAGCCATTTAATGTCTTGAAATTTCGTTCGATGATTGTCGATGCCGAAGCGAAAACAGGTCCTGTCTTAGCAAAAAGTAAAGACAATCGGATTACAAAAATCGGAGCTTTTATGCGTAAAACCCGAATTGATGAATTACCACAATTAATTAACGTATTCCGTGGCGATATGTCTCTAGTTGGACCAAGACCAGAACGTGAATTCTTCGCAAAACAATTCCAAAAGGAAAACAAATGGTTTAACTATCGAAATTCAGTAAAACCAGGAATTACTGGGTACGCACAAGTGCTTGGTAATTACACAACAAGTCCAGAGCGGAAGTTGAAATTCGACTTGTATTATATTCGACATTATTCGATTTGGTTAGATATTATGCTACTGCTGAAAACGGTGATTGTCGTCTTAAATAAATCACAAGCAGAAGGCAGTGTAGAGAAAGAGAGTCAGAGCAATATTGGCAAAAGAAAATATGGATTTATGAAAATGAAATAAAAGATTAATAGCCGTTTCTGAGCTCACATTCGTTTTAGGTGAGTTAGGGAGCGGTTTTTTGCTGTATTTTTGGGTATGATAAACAAGGTGAAGTATGAATTGTGTTTTATTCATACCAATGGGCGGAGCGGTGGTTTACAATACCCATGTAGGTTAATTAATAAGTACTGTAAATGTGAGGGGTTTGAGATTTTATCACCAATCCGAGTTTGAGTTAATAGGTATTATAAAAAGCTGAAATGTGAAATTAGATTACTAATTCGGGCTAATAAGCACTGTAAGTATGAGGAACTGAAAATTTCATTACCAATTCAGGTTAATAGGCACTGTAAAAAGCAGAACCGGGAAATTCCATTACCAATCCAAGTTAATACGCACCGTAAAAGAGAGGAATCGTAATTTTCATTACCAATTCCAGTTAATACGCACCGTAAATGCGAGGAACACGAAATCCCATTACCAAATCCAGTACATAAGCACCGTAAAAAGGCGAACCGCGAAATCTCATTACCAATCCCAACTAATACGTACTATAACCTGACATAAAGGCAATTTCCATTACCAATCCCCGACATATCCTACCACAATTACGAACAATCAACATAAAAGTGGCATTTCAGCAATAAAAAAACGCAGGATTTGCCCAGCTGTTGCAATTAAACCTAAAACGATTTAATCTGCTGGAATATCCTGCGTGTTGATTTCATAATTTATTTGATAACTGACTGAAGCTATTGACCGACCTTTTTTAAAAAGTCGCTGCTTACCCAACTTGTGCGCTTGTTATAATCGACTTGTGTCCATGAATTGTTTGTATGAACTTGACCGTTGCTTTTAAGTACACCTGTAATATATTCACCTTTTTTGACGCTGTCGATAACTTCACCGCTTGGTTGATCACGTACATTTAGGCTAGTTGAAGAGGTTGAAATTTGATAAAGATTTTGTAGGCTAACATAGTCACCAGATAGCCATCCTGTTTCACGTCCAATTTTAACTTCATACCAACCATTGAAATTAATACCAAGCACTTGAACTCTTGTTTGAGTATCTAAAGTGCGAATGAAGGATTGAGCGGTTGTATTTGGTTCATTTCTAAAATTGACACGAGTTGTGGTTGTTCCGATAATCCCTTCTGGGTAACGTGTTATTTCCGTTGGTTCTGGGTTACCTGTCTGTACATATTCAGGAGCAGTTCCAGGTTGGTCCTTGTAGACGGGAATATTGTAACTTAACGTATGACCAGAAATGGAGGAATATAAATTAGCAATTCTTCCAGTTTGTTTGATAGCCCAAGCAATATCTGTTGCGTATTGGTTGTGCCCTGGATTAGCTGGATTCCATCTCATTTTGTAAAGGGTATCTTGTCCATTATGAATATAATTTTGGGCAACAAATTTAGCCCCATCTATAATCGCCTTTTCAGGTGTGAACCAGCCTTGGTCGTATGCATATTTAGCACCACATGACTTGGCACAGCCATCAAAAGCACCAATGCCGTACATATTATAGACCGTTTGACCATTGTAATTGATTCCACGTGCAAGTTCAGAATGACCATTTCCTGTTTCTAATAAAGCATGTGAGATTAAATAGATTTCATTAATAGAATGTGTCTTACTTGCTTCTATAAAGGCTTGCCCTTGACCAGTTAAAATCCCTTTGCTCGCGAGAACCGTATTATTTAACTCTAAGGCTTGAACACCCGCTCCTTTGGATAAGTCTAAAAATTGATAAAAATGAGAGGAGTCATTAGAGAAGTTATTTGGGTTTAGATAATACTCAATATCTTCTGGGCTGGCATTTACCCACATTTTATTTAACTGAATCTGATACCAAGTGAATCCATCGTTTCCTTGGACCGTGTTTGTTATGTTTACTTTTTCTCCTGAAGTTACTTGGCCAATTGTCCAAAAGGTCGTACTTGGGCCACCACGTAGGTTCCAGCGTGTGGACTGACCATTAGTTCCTTGTTTTACTGTTCCTGTTGAACCAGAGACATTTAAAGCATCTGCTCTTATGTACATATTATATTTTTTATCCGTTTGAGCTTTTAGTGCGATTCGTCTTTCTAGGGCATTCTTAAATACCGTATTTACTTCGGTTGTCGTAAATGAATGAGCACTAGCTTGATGAGCACCTATAAAAACAAAAGTCATCATCATTAGCCCGATAATAATAAATGCACCGATTTTTTTAGTCCACATTTGTTTTGTAGTCCCTCCTATATAGTTCTTTTTTAATGTGAATAAAGACTCTACTATGCTTTTTTTATTATCTAATACTTTTACTAGAATGTTAATAGATTTGTTTATAAAAGTTTGGTAAATTGAAAGAAAGATAGAAAAGAACTAAGTAGTTGTTTGATTTAATGGGGAAGTGGGGAAAAGAGGATTAGATAAGGTTAAATATAAGGCGAAAAGAGAATAAAAAACCCCCGTTCATAGAAACAGAGGTTAAAAATGTAATTTTATTTAACTTTTTATATAGATTAGATTAACTCAATAATCTTAGTAGCTTGTTTCGATTTCTTCAAATTTTTCTTCCTCAAAAGGGTTTGGGTCATTTAGACTATGTCCATCAATTTCTAAGTGTTGCTTTAGTCTCGTTTGTAAGTCTGCTAGATGTTCTTGATCAACTTCTAAATAATAGACACCATTAATTGTTGCGTTGCTTCCTTGAACTTGATGATTTTCAATATCTGTTAATGAACCAGCATATGAATGAAGGGCTACTAGGTTAGCAAATGAAAAATTTGTACCTAAGTTATCACCTATTGCATCCATTAACCCATTAAAGTTAGTAATGGTAGAAAAACTTGCTGCTTGTTTAATAATTCCTTCAATTACTTGTTGTTGGCGTTGTCCACGGCCTATGTCACCGAGTGGGTCTTGTTTTCTCATTCTGGAATAAGCCAAAGCTTCTTTTCCGTTTATGTGCTGAAGACCTTCAGTAAATTGTAGATTATAACTGTCTGTGCTTTTTTCATTAAAGGTAAAGTCAAATGGAACATCTACTTCAATTCCACCTAGGGCGTCGACAACATCAACGAGCCCTTCAAATCGAACATATCCATAATAGTCAATCGGAATATCTAAAAAGTTTTCAACCGTGTTAATAGTCATATTAAGACCACCACGTGAATTGGCATGATTAATTTTGTCCATAAATCCTAACCCTACCATTTCAACGCGTGAGTCACGAGGGATGCTTGTTAAGATGATGCTTTTTTCATCCTTATTAAATGTTGCAACAAGCATTGCATCAGTTCGAGCTCTAGTTTCACCTGGGCGTGAGTCATCACCTAAAAGTAAGACTGAAAAGTTATCCTTACTAGGATTAACGGCTTCGGTTCGCATTTCTGACTTAACTCCACGCTCTAATTCTGGTTCAGCAGCACCTGTTATGGTTGAGTTAATTTTCCATGCCGAGTAGAAGATGGCTCCTCCAATCACTACAAATGTGAGAACGAATAGGGTTAAAATCGACTTGAGTATTTTACGTTTACTTCTTTTTTTCTTTGTCGTGTTCTAGACTGCTCCACTATCATACCTCTCTTTCTTGATGAAGGGTATTGAATCCCTTCACAATATTATTCATCTATAAAGCTTCATGTTCTTTTAATAGTTAAATTGAATCCCCTATTAATGATCATATTCTCCTACCGCTGGTTGTTGAACCGAACGGTACTTTCGGACAGGCTATTCCTACTTATTTCCTATATTAGTCCGGGATAAAATGTATAAAATAGACGATATCTATCCAATTTTATCGAATAAATGACCTTTAGTAAAGCAAAAACACATAAAAGTACGGATGTAAAGTATTGGGAGTATCTTGTAAGATTAAGTAGAATATTAGTTAAAAAGCTAATTAAAGCGTTTACATTTATCTGGATATGAGGTAAGTTAAGAAGTGATTGTTTCATTTTCTTTACAAAATGATGACAAGGAAAGACGGTTATAGAGTATAACGAAAATTTATCTCAGTAAAGTTTTAAAGCTAAAAAGGGATAAAGTGGAAGGGGGGGAGCTGAATATCAATTTCGTAGAAAAAAACTTTCGCTTTTAAAAAAATCGTAGTGATTTTAAAAAAAATTAATGATTTAATAGTGTAAATTATAAGAAAAATCGATCAGTCAGAAAATTTAACAAAGATTTTATTATTTTAATATTGAAAAATTGTGTCGATTATTTTACAATATCTTTATTCGTTCTTTGAGAAAAAAACACATTCGCAAAATATTTGTAATAATTCGCAAAATTTTTATGAATGTTTTTTATTTTTTGCAAGGAATATTAGTGAGTTCATAATTTAAGTATTAATTTTATTAGCCATTCTAAAATATAGCAGGCTAATAGATAGTTAGAAATGAGTGAATGCTATGACAAAAATTGATTCACTGGACACATCGATTCTTAAATTGCTTCAAGAGAATGGCAAGAGATCCTATACGGAGATGGCCAAGATGCTTGAGGTAAGCGAAGGGACGATTCGGACAAGAGTCAATCGAATGTTAAATGATAAGATTTTTGAGTTTATTATCCATATGGATCCGAATAAAATAGGGCTTCAAGTCCAAGCAATTATTGGAATTGCAACGAAGCTTGGTTATCAAGAACAGGTTGCCAATCGTTTGAATCAATGTAAAGAAGTTCGGTTTGTTGGTGTTTTTTCCGGAAGGCATGATCTAATTTTACAAGCATATTTCAAAAACAATGAGGCACTCGTCGATTTTGTTAATGAAGAACTTGCACAATTAGAAGGTATAGACACAGTTGATGTCAGCATTGAACTTAAGCAATATAAAGATTCTTTCTCTTATATTGCGAATGGAGAAGAACACCATGAATATGTTGAAGAAAATAGTTAATGGAGTGAGAAAATGACGAATCAACTACTCAAAATTCAGAATTTACAAACTTCCTTCCGGATAAAAGATGATTATCATGCGGCTGTTGATGGGGTTACTTTGGAAGTGAATAAAAATGAGATCGTCGCAATTGTAGGGGAATCTGGCTGTGGAAAAAGTGCTCTTGCGTTCTCGATTATGGGATTCCATGATCCGAAACGCTCAAAAATTGAAGGGCATATTTATTACAAAGAGCATGATTTAGCAAATATTTCTACGGCAAAATTAAATAAATTACGTGGTTCTGAAATGGGGATGATTTTCCAAGATCCACTAACGGCTTTAAATCCTTTAATGGTTGTCGGGGCTCAAATAGAAGAAACGTTGATCTTACATACTAAAATGAATAAGGAACAACGAAAAGCTAGAGTCTTAGAATTGCTTGATTCTGTTGGAATTCCAAACCCACAACGGACGTTTAATCAATACCCACATGAACTGTCTGGGGGAATGCGTCAGCGTGTTGTTATTGCGATTGCGATTGCCAATAAACCGGCGTTCCTTGTCGCGGATGAACCAACAACAGCATTAGATGTGACTATTCAGGCACAGATTCTTGATTTAATGAAGGAATTAAAAGAAAAGATGGACGCAGGGGTTATTTTAATTACCCATGATTTGGGAGTCGTAGCTGAAATGGCTGACCGTGTCGCGGTTATGTATGCGGGACAAATTGTTGAATTAGCACCGGTTGAAGAATTGTTCGCTAATCCAAAGCATCCTTATACACGTTCTTTATTACAATCCGTTCCATCCACCGATAAAAAGGATGAACGACTTCATGTCATTCAAGGGATCGTTCCACCACTACCAAGCTTGCCACGTGTAGGCTGCCGTTTTAAAGCAAGAATTCCTTGGATTCCAGAAGAAGCTCATGAGGAAAATCCAGAATTGCATGAAATCAAACCGGGCCACTTTGTCCGTTGCACTTGTTATAAGACTTTCCACTTCCAAGACGAACAGAAAGGGGATATGAACAATGGAGTTTCTTAAAGTTGAAGATTTGAATGTTCACTTTCCTGTCCGTGGGGGGATTTTAAAAAGAGTGGTTGACCATGTGAAGGCGGTTAACGGTGTCTCGCTTCGGTTAGAAAAAGGACAAACATACGGTTTAGTTGGTGAGTCTGGTTCAGGTAAAACAACGACTGGACGTGCGATTATTGGCTTAAACGAAATCACGTCAGGAGATGTTTTTTTTGAAGGGGATAATTTAGCCCGGAAAAAGCGCTCGGGTGCAGACCGACGTGAGATTCAAATGATTTTCCAAGATCCGTATTCTTCATTAAATCCAAAGAAACGTATCCTTGATATTATTGCCGAGCCACTTCGAAACTATGAAAAGCTTTCAAAAGAACAACTTCGAGCAAGGGTGGAAGAATTAGTTGAACAAGTGGGCTTAAGTAAAGAGAGCATTTTTAAATATCCACATGAATTTTCTGGTGGTCAAAGACAAAGAATTGGGATCGCTCGTGCGATTGCTCTTAATCCGAAATTAATTATTGCAGATGAGCCTGTTTCAGCCTTAGACGTTTCGGTCCAAGCTCAAGTTTTGAACTTTATGAAGGATATTCAAAAAGAACTGAATTTGACCTATCTATTAATTAGTCATGATTTGGGAATTATTCGTCATATGTGTGACAGAATTGGCATTATGTATAAGGGGCGACTTGTTGAGGAAGGTTCAGCTGAGGATATTTACACAAACCCTCAGCATATCTATACGAAACGACTCATCTCAGCGATTCCGGACATTGATCCAAAAAATCGGGAAAAACAAGCAATCTTTCGTGAAGAAGTTAAATTGGAGTTTAAAAATTCGAAAGATTATTATTTCGATAAAGACGGTTTGGCTTTTGATTTAAGGCAAATCTCCGACACTCATTTTGTTGCATTGCCAAAGGAGGGACAATAAAACATGTGGACTTTTACAATTAGACGAATTTTAATTATGATTCCACAGCTTTTCGTTTTAAGTGTTGTCATTTTCTTCTTGGCTAAGATGATGCCTGGAGATGCTTTAACAGGTTTGATTGACCCTAATATCGGACCAGAAGCAATAGAGAGACAACGTGAACGCTTAGGATTAAATAATCCTTGGTATGTTCAGTACTTTGATTGGATAACAAAAGCTTTGCAAGGGGATTTAGGACAATCATTCCGCTTTAAATTACCCGTTACTGAATTAATTGAACAACGTATGTGGAACTCAGTTTGGTTATCCGTAGTCACATTAATTTTTACGTATTTGATTGCGATTCCTTTAGGGGTTATTAGTGGTCGTTATAATGATACGATTGCAGACCGTACGATTACGACTTACACATACATAGGGTTTGCTGCACCATTATTCATTTTTGCCCTAGTCATGTTATTTATATTTGGTTTTAAACTTCAATGGTTCCCAACAGGGGGCAGTGTGGCACCGGGATTGACACCGGGAACCTTTGACTATTTTTTAAGTAAGTTGTATCACTTGATGTTACCTGCTTTATCAATGGCTCTAATTACAACTGTATCAACGGTTCAGTATTTACGGAGTGAAATCATTGATATTAAGCATAAAGAATTTATTCTTACTGCCCGTTCAAAAGGGGCGTCTGAATCGCGTGTTTATAACCGCCATATTTTCCGAAACTCTTTACTACCAATTGCCGCATTTTTTGGCTATGAGATTACGTTCTTAATTGGTGGATCGGTCTTTATTGAAAACATATTTAGTTATCCTGGTATGGGTGAGCTCTTTATTTCATCTATTACACAAAGGGATACGAGTGTTGTTGCAGCACTTGTGCTATTGTTTGGAATTGCCTCCATTCTTGGTGCGTTAATTTCAGACATCATACTAAGTATTATTGACCCAAGAATTCGGATTAAATAACGTGGAGGTGAAAAGACATGGCTGATTTAAGACAAATAGACAATCAACAACCTTTAAGAAGTCCATCGGGCTTAAGTGTTATCTGGCGAGAGATCGTTCGCGACAAAATGGCTCTGTTCTCTCTTATATTAATGATAGTAATTTGTGCTGTTGTATATGGACTCTCTTTATTTTTAGATTTAAAAACGATTGTTACCGTGGACCCATTTGCGATTCATCAACCGCCATCGTCTGATTTTTGGTTAGGAACGGATTATGGTGGGCGTGATGTGTTCGGTCAATTAATTATTGGAACACGAAACTCTTTAACAATTGGGATACTTGTAACGTTACTTAGTGGTTTCATCGGAATAACGATGGGTGCTGTTTCTGGTTATTTCGGGGGCATGATTGATAATGTATTAATGCGTATTTTAGATTTCTTTATGATTTTACCAACATTGATGATCATTATCGTGTTCGTTGTAATCGTTCCTAAATATTCTGTTTGGAGCTTTGCTGTCATTATGTCGATCTTCTTATGGATGGGGATCGCGAGGCTTATCCGTTCCAAAGCACTGCAGGAAAAAGAGCTTGATTATGTCAATGCTTCAAAGACACTTGGCAGCTCACATTTTAAAATCATTTTTACACAAGTCCTGCCAAATATTAGTTCGTTAATCATCGTTACGATGACTTTAAATTTGGCAGCTAATATTGGAATTGAATCTGGCTTATCCTTTTTAGGGTTTGGTTTTCCAGAAAGTACGCCGAGTTTAGGTACTTTAATCAGTTATGCAAGGAACCCGCAAACGTTAGAGTTTCGCTGGTGGATTTGGTTACCCGCATCGTTATTGATTTTAATAATGATGTTGAGTATAAATAACGTCGGTCAAGCGTTAAAACGTGCGACAGACGCGAAACAAAGAAGAGGATAAAAAAGGGAGGAATAAGAATGAATAACAAGTTACGTTTGTTATTACTAGTGTTACTAGCAAGCTTTGTCGTCTTTATGGCTGCTTGTAGTAATGACGGTGCATCAGGGGATCCTGAAGAAACACCTTCAGATGATCCAGAAACGGAAGAGACTCCGGAAGAAGATGAAGAAACAGATGGTCTTTACTCTATCGAAGATTTCGATCATATTAAAGACGATGGAACAACAATTGATGGTGGAGAATTAGTATTTGGTTTATCATCTGATACTCCATTTGAAGGTACATTAAACTGGAACTTCTATTCTGGTAACCCAGATGCACAAGTTCTTCAGTGGTTTGATGAGCCGTTATTAACTTGGGATGAAAACTATGTTTACACTCAAGACGGTGCAGCAACATATGAAATTGATGAAGAAGACAATCGTATTTGGACTTTAACAATTCGTGATAATGTGAACTGGCACGATGGTACTCCTGTAACAGCAGAAGACTGGGCTTTTGCTCATTATGTAATCGCTGATCCAGACTATGATGGTGTTCGTTTTGACTCTTCACTTCGTAACATTGAAGGTATCGTTGACTACCATAATGGTGAGGCTGACGAAATTTCTGGTATCGAAATAATTGATGAGAAAACTTTACGTATTACGTATGTTCAAGCAACACCTTCTTTAATTACTGGTGGAGTTTGGACTTACCCATTAGCTAAACATATTTATGGTGATATTCCAGTTGAAGAGATGTCTTCACATGCAGCAACTCGTCAAAATCCAATCGGGTTTGGTCCATATAAAGTTGACTCAATCGTTCCTGGTGAGTCTGTATCGTACTCTAAGTATGAAGACTACTGGAGAGGTGAGCCTGCTCTGGATAAAGTAACATTACGTGTTATTAATCCTTCCGTTGTTGTTGAAGAATTAAGAAATGGCGGAGTAGACATGGTAAGTTCATTCCCACAAGCACAGTTTGCTGATGTTGTAGATGAATTATCAAACATCACTTGGTTAGGAAATATTGATCGTGCCTACACGTATATTGGTTTTAAATTAGGTCATTGGGATGAAGAAAATAGAGTAAATGTATATGATCCAGAAAACGCTAAAATGGGTAACAAAAATTTACGTCAAGCAATGTGGCATGCGGTTGATAATGACACAGTTGGAGAGCGTTTCTATCATGGTTTAAGATGGGCTGGTACGACGTTAATTCCACCATCGCACCCAGAATTCCATGATGCAACAAACCCAGGTCGTGCTTATGACCCTGAGAGAGCGAATGAGCTTCTTGATGAGGCTGGTTATGTGGATGTTGATGGAGATGGATTCCGTGAAGATCCAGATGGCAATGAGTTAGTAATTAACTTCGCTTCTATGAGTGGAGATGAAATTGCTGAGCCATTAGCAAACTACTACATTCAAGCTTGGGCAAATGTAGGATTAAATGTACAACTTTTAGATGGACGTTTACATGAGTTCAACTCATTCTACGATCGTGTAGAAGCTGATGATCCAGATATCGACATTTACCAAGGAGCTTGGGTTGTTGGAATTGACGTTGACCCAAGTGGTTTATATGGAGCGGAAGCATCATATAACTACACTCGTTATGTAAGTGATGAAAACAATCAGTTAATGACTGATGGTCTTTCTGAAGCAGCATTTGATGTCGATTACCGTGTTGATGTTTACAATCAATGGCAAGAATATATGGTTGAAAATGTTCCTGCATTCCCAACTCTTTACCGTGCAGCTTTAGTACCGGTTAACAACCGTGTAACTGGCTATGCAGTTGGTGATGGTACTGGATACTTCAGATACCAAGTTGGTGTAACGGAAGAAGTTGCTGAATCAGCTGAGTAATCTTAGCTACTAAGTATTTCTGCCGTTAGATTAAAAGGAAAAGTCACTGAGAGCTCTAGGCTCTGAGTGGCTTTTTTGAGGCTGTAAAATATTTAATTTCAATTACTGATGGAAGAGGAGACATCGCACACATATTCTCAAAACTATAGAATTAAATAGCCCTCCATAACAAAAGCCTCATTCAAACGTCTGTTACGTTTGAATGAGGTATTACTAAAATAAGCTCACTTATATAATAGAAGAAACTAGTTTAATGCTCGGTTAAATAGATTTATCGTTTTCCGACAGAAGACTCCTTCCTCCATCGTGTGAAGGGCAAAGCCCAACGATAGGTGGGAGATGAATGTCGGTTGGTGGTAGCCAAAACGCTCCTTTCTATGATAAAATAAGAACAAACGTTCTATGAGTGAAGGAGGGAGAGCCGTGCTAGTCAAGAAAGCCTATAAGTTCCGTATCTATCCAAGCAAAGAACAGGAAACCCTGATTGCCAAAACCATCGGCTGTTCTCGTTTTGTATTCAATCGCTTTTTAGGGCAATGGAACGATACCTACCAAGAAACAGGTAAAGGATTAACGTATTCTTCTTGTTCATCCCAATTAACCCAACTAAAAAAGGAATTCGTATGGCTAAAAGAAGTGGATAGCATTGCCCTTCAATCCTCCCTGAAAAACCTTGCTGATTCCTATACTCGATTCTTCAAGAAACAAAATAAAGCACCTCGCTTCAAGTCTAAAAAGAATCAGGTACAATCCTACACCACGAAAGAAACAAACCATAACATTGCCATTGTAAACAGCAAAATTAAATTGCCGAAACTGGGTCTTGTTCGCTTGGCCAAAAGTCGTGAGGTTGAAGGGCGTATTCTGAACGCTACAGTCAGACGAAATCCAAGCGGAAAGTTCTTTGTATCCATTCTAGTCGAAACAGACGTACAGCCCTTGAAGAAAACGGATTCATCTATCGGTATAGATTTAGGCATCACGGACTTTGCGGTTTTTTCGGATGGTCACAAGATGGACAATCATACATTCACAGCCAAAATGGAAAAGAAATTAAGACGTGAACAGCGAAAACTTTCAAGGCGTGCGTTACAGGCCAAAAATAAGGGTATTCATCTATTTGATGCCCAAAACTATCAGAAGCAAAAACGCAAAGTGGCCAGGTTGCACGAAAGAGTCAGGAACCAACGTGACGATTTTCTGAACAAGTTAAGTACAGACATCATCAAAAACCACGATATGATCTGTTTAGAGGACTTGAACACCAAAGGAATGTTACGTAATCATAAATTAGCCAAATCCATCTCGGATGTATCCTGGTCTGCCTTTGTATCGAAATTAGAATACAAAGCGAAATGGTACGGGAAAACCATCGTGAAAATAAGCAGGTGGTTTCCATCTAGTCAAATCTGTTCCGAATGTGGACATCAAGAGGGCAAGAAATCTCTTGAAATAAGGGACTGGACGTGTTCTATTTGCCATAAACATCACGATCGAGATATCAATGCCAGCCAAAATATTCTAGCCGAAGGGGTAAGAACCTTCCACATGGCTTAAACAACAGACAGAACCGTAGGAATCGACGGGGATAGCTTGGTCCATAAGAGAAACCTCTGTTGGCAAAGAAATGCGCTGGCAAGTACGCTCTGTTCCCAAGAATCTCCCACTTCAATCAGACCGCAAGGTCGATAAGTGGCGAGTAGTTCAAAAGTTGTTAGGAGTGGATGAGTGATTCTAAATAAACTGGTTCTCCCAATTTAATCTCGATCTGACCATTGGTTAGCTCTTCCATCCATTTTGTAAATGGTTCGAGATCAGAGTTTTTGACATACACTTGAACTGTGACATCTTCTAAATAGGAGATTTCCTTTAGTTCGTATGTTGATTGTCTTAATTCATTTTCGACTTTGCCTAACCAGTGATAATCCATGGAGCAATAAGCGACTTGCATGAGACTTCGTTTGACAACACCGACTTCATTTAAACCTTCACTCACAGAACTACCGTAAGCCCGGATGAGTCCACCGGCACCTAATTTAATTCCTCCAAAGTATCTAGTGACGACAACGACGGTATCTTTTAGTTGTCGTTTTTTTAGAACTTCTAGCATGGGAACTCCGGCTGTTCCACTCGGTTCGCCATCATCATTTGCTTTTTGAATCAAATCATTTTCACCAATTAAATACGCCGAACAGTTATGAGTTGCGTTCCAATGTTTCTTTTTAATTTTTTCAATAAATGCTTGTGCTTCTTCATCACTTGTCACTCTTTCGAAATGGGAAATAAATCGTGATTTTTGGATCACTAGTTCATGTTCACCATAACCTTTGACTGTTTTGTATTCTTCTAACATTAAAAAACCACCTGCTTTTTTCATAGTTTTACAAGAATCCGAAATCAAGATGTAACAAATGTTTGTTAGGATAGGCTTGTCGGAAACATGTTTACAGATTAAAGCGTTAGAACATTTTTGCTTCAATTGTTAGGGAGAAATAATTGATTCAGAAACATTTGTTAAATAGAAATGAAAAAAGGGTTAGAACTATGTCCCTAATAGTATACCAAACCAGATGATTGGTACAATTTGTAGGCATTCAAATTACTTGGATATAAATAAAGTGTGTTAATATGCCGACATTTCGATTTTGACTGATTTTAAAATTGAAAGTAATCAACATATTAGCATATTTATATCGAATTATGTTTGAATCTAGATAGGATTTTCTTATTTTTTGTTGTAATATAAGGATAGCGGAAAGTCTTAAATGAGGCAATTGGTTACACTTCTAAGGGCATTCATCCGTGACCTTTGACTGGTTTTCGTATAGAAAAGTGGGTGAAAAGGCTTGAGTGGACAAACAGTACTTGAAGATATTATAGAAAAGACGATACATACTGTAGGGCAAAGTCGTGAGCAAATTTTTGAAATTAGCGAGAAGTCGAGGCAAGAGTATGTATCCTTACAAAAGGAACTATTAGAAATTCGGCTGAAGGTAACACGTGTCATTGAAAATACGGACAAAACAGAACTATATGCAAAATATGCTCGTAATCGTTTAGCCGAAGTTAGTAAAAATTTTGAAGAGTACAGTACAAAGGAAGTACAAGCGGTTTATGAACAGGCGAACAATTATCAAGTAGAATTAGCTGTTTTAAGGCACGAGGAACTTCAATTAAGAGAACGACGAGATACGATTGAACGTCGTATTGTCGATCTTGGAGATACCGTAGAAAGAGCAGAACAATTGGCTGGACAAATGTCAGTGGTTTTTAATTTCTTAGCGCAGGATTTAAAAAATGTAGGTGAGGTCATTCAGAGTGCGAAGGAAAAACAAGCATTCGGATTGAAAATCATTGAAGCACAGGAAGCGGAAAGAAAGAGACTTTCACGGGAAATACACGATGGACCAGCTCAAATGATGGCGAATGTTATGCTCCGTTCAGAGTTGATTGAACGTATTCATAAAGAAGAGGGAATTGATGAGGCTTTAAAGGAGATTCGCTCTTTAAAAGAAATGGTTCGTTCTTCTTTGGCAGAAGTAAGAAGGATTATTTATGACCTGCGACCAATGGCTCTCGATGATTTAGGTTTAATGCCAACATTATCGAAGTATCTGAAGAATTTCGAGGAACATCATCAAGTCATTGTATCCTTTGCCGCACTGGGGAAAGAACAAAGGCTGCCACAAGAGTTTGAGGTTGCCATGTTCCGTTTGGTGCAGGAAGGTGTGCAAAATGCTTGCAAACATGCCGAGCCGACACAAATTCAAGTGAAAATAGAATTCCAAAAAACGAAGGTAATTTTAGTCATTAAGGATAATGGCAAAGGTTTTGATCCTTCAACGGTTAAAGAAGGCTCTTTTGGACTCATGGGAATGAAGGAAAGGGTTAATATGCTAAAAGGGGATTTAAATATTCAATCGCATCTTAACGTGGGGACAACTTTACTTATCCAAATTCCTTTGATGACAGATGAAAGTTAATTGAAGTTGCATTCTAGTATCAAGAAAAAGACTACAGTTATCGCATTATATAAAAAAGTGAATTCAGCAACGAAGACATTTAATTAAAATTAACAGCTACACGGAGAGGTGACTGAATATGACTGAAACCGAAAAAAGAAACATTCGTATCGTATTAATCGACGACCACCAATTATTTCGAGAAGGTGTCAAACGTATCTTAGCAATGGAAAATGATTTTGAAATAGTTGCTGATGGTGAAGATGGCTCTCAAGCAATTGATCTTGTCGAAAAGTATCAACCAGACGTCATTTTAATGGATATTAATATGCCGAATGTAAACGGAGTCGAAGCGACAAAATCATTAATCGAACGCTACCCAAATATTAAAGTCTTAATTTTATCGATTCATGACGATGAGTCTTATGTCACTCATGTATTAAAAACAGGTGCTGCTGGTTATTTATTAAAGGAAATGGACGCGGATGCATTAATTGAGGCAGTCAAAGTAGTCGCTTCAGGTGGTGCATATATTCACCCGAAAGTGACGCACAACTTAATTAAGGAATACCGTCGTTTAGCAACAGAAGACGATGAGCATGAAGAGTCAATCGGCTACCGTGAAGTCGAATACCGTAAGCCATTGCACATCTTAACACGTCGTGAGTGTGAGGTTCTGCAATTAATGACAGACGGCCAAAGCAACCGTGCCATCGGCGAAACGTTATTCATTAGCGAAAAAACCGTCAAAAACCACGTAAGTAACATTCTTCAAAAAATGAGCGTAAACGACCGTACCCAAGCCGTTGTTGAAGCCATTAAGAGTGGATATGTAGTTGTTAGATAAATGATGTGAATGTATGATTGGGGAATGGAACCCTCCACCAGCTGAGATGCTGTTGGAGGTTTTTTTGTGGTTTTGATGGGATTAGGGTGCGGTGTGAAAAACTTGTGATAGGTAATGAAAATCCGTGCTGGGGCGGATTACGGTGCGAATAGTGCGGAATAGGTAATGAAAAAGCCATGCAGTCAAAATTAAAGTGCGAAAAACTTGTGATAGGAAATGAAAATCCGTGCTGGGGCGGATTACGGTGCGAAAAATCAGGAATAGGTAATGAAAAAGCCATGCAGTCAAAATTAGGGTGTGAATAATGAGGGATAAGTAATGAAAAATCCCTTGCTGGGGGCGGATTACGGGTGCGAAAAAATCAGGAATAGGTAATGAAAAAAGCCCATGCAGTCAAAA
>NZ_ALPT02000058.1 GCF_000292245.2 Alkalihalobacillus alcalophilus ATCC 27647 = CGMCC 1.3604
TCGGATGACAAAGGGCTGTTTCATCTCGACAAACTCGTCCATTCGCTTGATTTTAAAATAAGCTCGATCTTCTACCATTACAAAGCGAGAGTCTACTAATTGTTCTCCCACAGGACCATCGTGCATAAGGCCAGTCGATTCAACGACTTGAAAGGGCATGTCGGCTTGTGGTGTATAGCTGACATGGAGTTTTACCCCTGAACGCTCACCATGGTAGACCGCCCAGGGAAGACGTGCCTTCCCAACCGTAATCGTTGTTGAGTCGACAATTAAGAGATCCTTCACCTTAGAAAGGTTCATTGCTCGACGAGTCATTCGATTACATTTGGACACGACTATATCAAATAGCTTCTTCATGATGTGGAAAGGGACATCACTGGCTTTCTTTGAAAGAGTAGAATGGTTAATTTGTGGCAGACCATATTGATCGCCGACATCCGCACAATGGCGATAACTCTTAAACTCATTCATCGATGCACAAACGAGGTACTTGATCAACGTTAAAACATCGAGTTTACGTGCCGTATCTTTATAACCAGTGGCAAGCTGAATATCGGCAAGTTCTTTTTCTGAAACAATCTTTTGAAGCAAATTCGGGAATATGGTATTCTTGTTCATGAGACACCTCTTCTTGGGTTTGTAGTCGGCAAACTCCATTCTACAAGAAAGGTGTCTCTTTTTGTTTATTTTTTGGATTTTATTGGTTAATCAACACGCCTGATTATGTATAACAGAAATCCCGTGTATGCCGTATTCAAATAAAGCTTTGAACCTGCTCCAGCAGGTGGGTGCCCTGTGCTTTTCTTCTTAAGTCCTAATCGTTTAGGCATGTAATCCAAAAAGCAACATATATGCTCCCGTTCAAAAAACGTTGGCTCAAAACGTTTAAAGATAACGAACATCACAGGATTTCTGTTTGTTAATGCTTATTATACACCGCAAGCTCCATTCATTCAATATTTTTTCAAATATTCAAACTATTATCCTATTTGGAACACTTGCTTTTGCTGTGGTACAGTATAATTAGAAAAACAAGGAAGATTCGACCTATTTTAATGCTAAGGAAGTGAAAAAGATGGAACCATTAGCCAAACAACGATGTATTCAAATTAAACAAGAAATCGGTTTAATCGAAAAGAAAACCGTTGAAACCTCCTTTGATCTCCTAATAGACAAGGACTCCATTATCGCAAAAGATGAACGGTTTCCCATTAAATCGATTTTAGATATTTCCTACCGATTAAAAGAAGAGAAAGCGATCGGTTATTTATACTTACACACAACAAAAGGTGTACGTACCTTCCATATTCGTTCAGAACCCCATCTATTTATTGATGTATTTAAAAAATTAAGACGTGAGACGACTGAATTCGAGTGAATGATTCACCTGAATATTCTCAGTTAAGCCTTCTATTTTTATAACTTGAACCTGGTTGTGTTTAATATCAGGTTGCCCTGTCACAATAAACGTCTCTCCATCTGGACTTATTTCTTTGTAAATAACCTTAGCTTCCGGATGGAGTAACTCTTCTATTGAAAGGGTAGCTGGCTCAGAATTAAAAACAATCGATGGTCTGTCTTTTCTATCGTCTGATAAAGGAAAGCTATTCAGGCCGCCTCTATGCCCTTTGAAATCAGTGTGAAAAAGAAAATCTTCAACCATACTATTTGCTGTCGCTTCCTTTCCAGCCCCTGGTCCAGTAAAAGTTAATTCTCCAATTGCTGGCCCTTGTAATTTAACCGCATTGGTCACCCCAGAAATTCTTGAAAAAGCTTCTTCCTTTGTAAAAAAAACAGGAGCTACTTCCGCCTTTATGTCATCCGCAAACAACGTTGCCTCCCCGACTATTTTTAATGTTAAACCAAGTCGCTCAGCTAATTCTATTTGCCAATCTTTAATCCCATCTAATCCCCTTCTCGTCACATTCTCACGGTTGATCCAAAAACCGAAACAGCATTTTGCTAGGATTCTAATTTTATATGAAGCATCATAACCCTCTATATCATCTGTCGGGTCACTTTCAGCATACCCAAGCTCTTGAGCCGCCTTTAGTGCTTCTGCAAATGACAAGCCCTTCTCCTTCATTTCCGTCAAAATATAATTCGTTGTCCCGTTCAAGATTCCAGTTACTTTTGTGACAGGCGTAGTTGTTAATAATCCTTTTATCACATTAATAATAGGAATCCCTCCTGCAACAGCGGCTTCATAACCATAATAAGTCTGATTTCGTGTCGCAATATCTTCTAAAAGTTCCCCATATTCAGCTACAAGTTGTTTATTCGCGGTAATCACAGGTGTTCCTTTTTCTAGAAAATATTCCGTATAGGAAAAGGCTGGTTCAAGTCCACCAATTGCCTCAAAAATAATATCATAATCACACTTTTGGCAAAATTCAGTCCAATCATTAGTTATCACAGAAGCATGTTCATTCTCTACATATTGATTTTTATTTTTAATCAAAATGCCTTCGATCGTTAGTCGCTGACCAAATTTGACTTGTAACTGTTCTTTTGTCGCTTCAATCCGATCGGCAACTCCTTTTCCTACTGTACCAAAACCAATTAACCCTATTTTCATCTTCCTGGCCCCTCTCCCCCAAATACTAGCTTAATAAATAAAAAAAACCTTTCCAATAAGGAAAGGTTTTTTTGGCCTTTTCTTATCTTTCAGAATGACTAGCATCCTGCTGAATGTAGCACCTTTATTTGCTTGGCAAGCAAATAGGTTGCCGGGCTTCTTCGGGTCAGTTCCCTCCGCCACTCTAGATAAGTTTAATTGTCATTTTAAAGTTATTACGATTATAAAGGAAAAGAATTTAGTTTGTCAAACCAATTTTTCCCTAAAGTACCTTTTCCGTTTTTTTCGCAATGACAGATAAATTAAGATCAAGTAACTGATCGAGACTTACATGGCTAGGTGCATTTGTTAATAAGTCACTTGCACTTGCTGTTTTCGGGAAGGCAATCGTATCGCGTAAATTATGACGCCCTGCAAGTAGCATAACAAATCGGTCTAACCCAAGAGCAATTCCACCATGTGGAGGTGTTCCATATTCAAACGCTTCTAGTAAGAATCCAAACTCTTCTTTTGCCCCTTCTGGTGTAAACCCAAGAGCCGCAAACATTTTTTCTTGGACGTCACGTTGATAAATACGCTGTGAACCTCCTCCTAACTCATAACCGTTCAATACTAAATCATAAGCATCGGCACGAACATTTGCTGGGTCTGTAGCAAGTAATTCCATATCTTCTTTTTTCGGGCTTGTGAAAGGATGGTGTAAGGCAACAAAACGTTTTGCCTCTTCATCAAATTCAACAAGTGGGAAATCGACTACCCATAGGAAGTTATATTTTGATTCATCAATTAAGTTAAACTGCTTACCAAATTTTAAACGAAGCGCACCTAAACTATCAAATACGACTTGTTTTTTATCTGCTCCAAAAAATAATAAGTCTCCCACTTTTGCATTCATCGCTTCAGTTAACGCTGAAGTCTGCTCTTCTGTAAAGAATTTAGCGATTGGCCCTTTAAGCCCTTCTTCCTCCACCTTTAACCAAGCAAGACCTTTTGCTCCATATTGTTTGACAAAGTCCGTTAAAGCATCAATTTCTTTACGCGAAAGCTTATCCGCTCCACCTTCAAGATTAAGTCCTTTAACCGTTCCACCAGTTGTTAAAGCAGATTTAAACACTTTAAATTCCGTGTCCTTTAATGCTTCTGTTAAATCAATTAACTCCATCCCAAAGCGCGTGTCTGGTTTATCTGATCCATAACGATTCATTGCATCGTCATACGTTAACCGAGGGAATGGCAACGTCACGTCTAAACCTTTCACTTCTTTCATTACTTTCGCCATCATGTTTTCCGTCATAGCAAGCAATTCTTCTTTATCCATAAAAGAAGTTTCAATATCAATTTGCGTAAACTCTGGCTGACGGTCTGCACGTAAATCCTCGTCACGGAAGCAGCGAACAATTTGATAATAACGCTCAAAACCAGACACCATTAATAGCTGTTTAAAAATCTGTGGTGATTGTGGCAATGCGTAAAACTCACCAGGATGAACACGACTAGGAACTAAATAGTCACGTGCTCCTTCAGGTGTGCTTTTAGTCAGCATCGGTGTTTCAATTTCCATAAATGTTTGTTCATCTAAGAAGTTACGAATCAATTTTGTCGTTTGATGACGTAGTTTAAATGTTTCTTGCATATCTGGACGACGTAGGTCAAGGTAACGATATTTTAAACGAATGTCCTCTGAAGCATCTGTGTTTGCTTCAATTTGAAATGGTAGTGATTTTGATGCATTTAAAATTTGAACACTTTGTGCATGCACTTCAATTTTACCGGTAGCAATCTTTTCGTTAATCGTATTTTCATTTCTTGCCACAACGGTTCCTTCCACTTCAAGTACATATTCATTACGAGCACGTTCAGCAATGGCTAGTGCTTCACTATCAATTTCTGGACTAAAGACAACTTGAACTAATCCAGAACGATCACGTATATCTAAGAAAACAACTTGACCTAAGTCACGACGTTTTTGAACCCAGCCTCTTATTAAAACCTTCTCTCCTACTTTTGTTTCATCAATGGTGCCACTATGTGTGCGTACAGTCATCTTATTTTCCTCCCTGAATTTCTTTCTCTATATATAAAGTTAATTCGTCTAACGCTATTTGTTCTTGTGTGCCCGTTTCCATATTTTTCACATTGATGATGTTATTCGCTAATTCATCATCACCAAGGACAGCAGTGAAAGCTGCCTGTAAGCGGTCGGCGGCTTTAAATTGAGCCTTCATTTTTTTATCTAAATAATCTTTATCAGCTTTAATACCAGCAGCTCGTAATTGTTCTAACAGCTCAACAGATTTTAGCTTTGCTTGCTCTCCTAATGTAACAAGATAACAGTCAAGCTTTTGGGCTACTTCTGGTACTTTGTTTTGGCCTTTTAATGCCATAATTAAACGTTCGATACTAAAAGCAAAACCAATTCCTGGTGTAGACGGGCCACCTAAGCTTTCCACAAGCCCATTATAGCGTCCACCTCCACAAAGGGTCGTAATCGCTCCAAATCCTTCACCTTCAGCCATTAATTCAAAAGCTGTATGGTTATAGTAATCAAGACCCCGTACTAACGTTGGATCGACTTCATAAGGAAGTTCAATCGCATCTAAATAGCTTTTGACTTGTTCAAAATATTGACTTGATTCTTCATTTAAATAATCTAAAATCGATGGAGCCGAATCCATCAACGGGTTGCTTGAATCCTTTTTACAGTCTAAAATTCTCAGTGGATTTTTTTCTAAACGACCTTGGCAATCTGAACAGAATTCAGCAATATTCGGTTTAAAATGATCGATTAACGCTTGACGGTGAGCTGTACGACTCTCTGAATCCCCTAAGCTATTTACAACGAGTTTTAAATTCGAAACACCAAGCTCTTTATAAATTCGCATCACCAAACTTAAAACTTCTGCATCAATTGCTGGGTCAGCACTACCTAAAGCCTCAACCCCAAATTGAACAAATTGGCGCATCCGGCCTGCTTGCGGACGTTCATAACGAAACATTGGGCCTGTGTAATATAATTTTGTTGGTTGATTCGCTTGACCATATAATTTATTTTCTACAAATGAACGAACAACTCCAGCAGTCCCTTCAGGACGTAGCGTTAAATTTCGCTCCCCTCGATCCGTGAACGTATACATTTCTTTTTGGACGATGTCGGTCGTATCACCTACACCTCTTTGAAATAATTCTGTATGTTCAAAGATTGGTGTTCTTATTTCTTGATAATTATAACGTTCACATACCTTTTTTGCCGTTTCCTCGATATGTTGCCAAATTTCAATATCGCCTGGCAAAATGTCCTGTGTTCCGCGTGGAATTTGAATATTCATCTCATTTCCTCCTACATTGCATGCTTCTCTTTTTAATAAATAAAAATAAAAAACTCCCGTCCCTGATGATCATAAATCATCAGGGACGAGAGTTGAATTCCCGTGGTGCCACCCTAATTGAAGCTACATACTCGCTTCCTCTTTCAAGCAGTTAACGCCTACTTACGTCTTCTCCTACTAAGAAAAATCGGTTCAGAAAAACTCCTCCAAGGTGTTCATTCATCAAGGCAAATTTGGAGGGCTTTCAGCCACGACCTCTCCTCTCTTTTAAATTCGGGATCTTGATTACTATTCCTCTTCAATGGAATGGTTACTATTCATAATATTGATTTCTATCATACGAATGAATCGGGACGATGTCAATAGTTTAATTTCTCATTAGCTTCTGTTTTAAAATTTTTATTTCCCTTAATGAAACACCAAATTCATGTGCTAACTCAAAATTAGTCTGTAAAGCTTCCTTCTCAATAAAGTTATGATAATCGACATGAAAAATCGGTTGTGCCTGTTGTAAGTGCATTTGATGGTTGTGACTAGCACGCATATGAAATCGTCTCCTTTTAAATTTTAACGTTTTCCATAGCATCTCCAAAAAAGCATCCTTTCACACATTTCTAAAAAAGAAAACTGGCTCATTAGTCATCAAAGATATTGGAAATAGGACTAGTCGCATCTAATCGGCATTTCCTAAATTGGTTTGCCCCTTATAATTGGCTCTTCTCATAACGAATAAAAAAGAAGCGTCACCGCGTAATTAGGCGACGTTCCGTTCTATTTTTTATGCGGTTGGACTTTCTAATATCAATGTAACAGGTCCATCATTTACAAGAGCAACATCCATCATTTCTCCAAAGATCCCTGTTTCAACCTGTAAACCTTTTTGACGGAGTTTTTCATTAAATTGATCGTACAGCTTTTTAGCGATATCTGGCTTAGCCGCTGACATAAAGTTCGGTCTTCTCCCTTTTTTCGTATCGCCATAAAGAGTAAATTGCGAAATCGACAAAATATCGCCACCGACTTGAAGCAGTGATTCATTCATTTTACCGGCCTCATCTTCAAAAATGCGAAGATGGATAATCTTTTCTACTAAATAATCTAAATCTGCTTCCGTATCCTCATGAGTGATCCCAACTAAAAGCATATAACCTTTTTCGATTTGACCGACAATTTCACCATTGACGGTTACAGATGATTCCTTCACACGTTGTAAGACGACTTTCACTTTTCCAACACCCCTACTACCCGCTTAATGCATGATTCTGCGTACTGAATAAATATCTTTAATCTGCTTTATTTTATCAACGACCTTCTGTAAGTGATCAACATTACGAATTAAGATCGTCATATGAATCGTTGCGACTTTGTTTCGATGATCGGAACGCCCTGAAACCGCATGAATGGAAGTTCTTGACTCTGTAACTGCATGAAGCACTTCATTTAACATGCCATTACGGTCAAAACCAGTAATTTCAATATCAACATTATACGACTTTGATTGATTGACATTCCCTTCCCATTCAACCGATAAGAGTCTTGATTCAAGGTCATCACTTTGCATATTTGAACAATCGGCTCTATGAATCGATACTCCTCGTCCCTTTGTAATGTATCCTACAATTTCATCACCAGGGACCGGGTTACAGCAGCGTGATAAACGGATTAATAAATTATCGACACCTTTTACACGGACGCCGGAATTCATTTTCTTTTTAGGAGTAAAAGAAGGCACCTCAGATAGAGCTTCCGCTAATGATTGTTCTTCATTTTCTTGATCCAACTGCTTACGTAACTTTTCGGTTAATCGATTGACGATTTGTTTTGCACTAATGCCACCATAGCCAACCGCCGCAAACATATCTTCTTCCCCAGCAAAACTAAATTTATTTGCCACTTCTAAAACATTATCATGGTTTAACACATCTTTTGGTTCAAACTCAAGAGCTTTAATTTCACGCTCAATTGTTTCTTTCCCTTTAATAATATTGTCTTCTCGGCGTTCTTTTTTGAACCATTGTTTAATCTTATTTCTAGCATGGGAGGATTGAGCAATTTTAATCCAATCCTGGCTTGGACCATAGGAATGTTTAGATGTCATCACATCGACAATATCACCCGTTTTTAGCTCATGATCCAGTGTGACCATTTTGCCGTTAACCTTGGCCCCGATACATCGATTCCCTATTTCACTGTGAATTCGATAGGCAAAATCTAAAGGAACTGACCCACGTGGTAGCTCAATCACATCACCTTTTGGCGTAAAGACAAAGACCATATCAGAAAAAAGGTCCATTTTTAAAGATTCCATAAATTCTTGTGCATCATTTGTATCGTTCTGTGACTCAATCACATCGCGGAACCAACTGAGCTTATCTTCAAACGTATCTGATTTAGGATCAACCGCTTTACCCTCTTTATAAGCCCAGTGAGCAGCAACCCCAAATTCCGCCACGCGGTGCATTTCCTCTGTGCGAATTTGCACTTCTAATGGATCACCATGTGGCCCAACGACCGTTGTGTGTAAAGACTGGTACATATTTGCTTTTGGCATCGCGATATAGTCTTTAAAACGACCAGGCATCGGCTTCCATAATGTATGGATCACTCCTAATACCGCATAACAATCCTTAATATTTTGGACAATTATCCTTACCGCAAGCAGATCATAAATTTCATTAAACTGCTTATTTTGTAAAACCATTTTACGATAGATGCTATAAATATGCTTTGGACGACCAGAGATTTCAGCCCCAATAAAAACATCCTTCAAATCTCCATCAATTCGTTCCATCACATCTGATAAATATTCCTCACGCTCAGCACGTTTTTTCTTCATCAAATTAACGATGCGATAATATTGCTGTGGATCTAAATAACGTAAAGCCGTGTCCTCTAGCTCCCATTTAATCGTCGAAATCCCGAGTCGATGAGCAAGCGGAGCAAAGATTTCCAATGTTTCATTAGAAGTTACTCTTTGCTTTTCAGGCGGCATATACTTGAGCGTTCTCATATTATGCAAGCGATCGGCTAATTTGATCATAATGACACGAATGTCTTTTGCCATCGCGATCAACATTTTACGATGGTTTTCTGCCTGCTGTTCTTCTTTTGACTTATATTTAAACTTTTTCAGCTTTGTAACGCCATCGACAAGCATCGCAACTTGTCCATTAAACTCTTCTTCAATATCTTCAATCGAGACATCTGTATCTTCAACGACATCATGAAGAAAAGCGGCAGCAACCGTATTTGGGTCAAGCTGTAACTCAATAATAATGCCGGCAACTTGTATAGGGTGTAATATATAGGGCTCACCCGATTTTCGATATTGTCCGGAATGGGCTTTTTCTGCATAGAGATAAGCCTTTTGTAAAAAAGCAACGTCCTTTTCTCCTAGATATTGACTCGCTTTTTCTAATACTTGATCTATTGTCATGGAATCACCTGTTTGATTCAATATTTCTTCTATTATCTTTAAGTTTAACAGCTATGTAAAGAGAAAGAAAAGAATTTTGTCGGATTCCATCAAAAATGATATAAAAAGTAGATCAATTATGGTCCTGTTGGAAAAAATGAGGATAAATCAAGGGAAAAACAGGGAATTATTTATATGGTAAGTATTTGACAGCGTTTCTCTCTTTTTTTCATACCACCAACGGCCAATTGTAATGGATGACGTTATTCAGTCAGATCAAAAAACAGCCGTAGGAGTTAAACGAAACTCTAACGACTGTTATCCTTGATGTTTTATTTTTATTGATCGTAAGTTGTTAATGAGAAAATCTCGTAGCCATTTAAGCGCTCACGACCGTCTAAATATCCTAGTTCCACTAAGAATGCGATACCGACAACGATTCCACCTAGTTCTTCCACCATTTTAATTGTCGCTTCGATTGTTCCACCAGTTGCCAATAAGTCATCAGCGATTAAAACACGCTGTCCCTTTTTGATCGCATCGCGGTGGATCGTTAATGAGTCTTTGCCATACTCAAGGCCATAATCAACAGAAATGACCTCTCGCGGCAACTTTCCTTTTTTACGGACGGGCACAAATCCTTTTTCTAAAGAATAAGCGATTGGACACCCGACAACGAAACCACGAGCTTCTGGACCAATGACAATATCCGCTTCTTTATCCTTTGCATAGTTTGCCATTTCATTGATTGCGGCACGATATACTTCACCGTTTTGCATAAGTGTCGTAATATCGATAAAGCTAATTCCTTCTTTTGGGTAATCCTCAACTGTTGTTAAATGCTGTTTAAAATCCATTTTTATACCGTCTCCTTGATTGTACTTTCGTTCGTGTTTTGTTCAAAAATTGTCGTAAACAATTGCTTTAAATGTTCAAATGAAGAATAGACAAAATCATTTTCCAGTGTCCGTTGATTTTCTTTTCTCTGGAAGGCGACTGAATCGGTTAAGCTTTTTTTCTCAGGGTTCTCCTCGATGATTAACCAACCATTTTCTTGGCGAATAAAATTTAATTCAACAAAAACTTCGACCATAAATTTAACTGATTCTTTTGACCAACCTTTATATGAAATCAGCTTCATCCCTTGCTCATTTAAATTAAACTTCTTTTGTTTTCGTAAAAAAGCATAGAACCATTTAAAAGTTTCACGATTTGGACTAGCGGAAAAAAACGAGTCCTCTTCCTGATAAAATAAACAAAAGATTTGACTTGGTCTTCCTTTATCTGCAAATAGCTGCTTAATTTCTTGTTCACTCGCCGGTAAATCTAATAAAACAACCGCTGCATTTTCAAAAGAATCAATGTGACTAAGCTGTTCACGAGTCCATATTTGTTCATTCTCTAATTTTAATTTTACCTTTGTCTCATCATTGAATGCAATCAAATATTGAGTCGGTAAAGAAATCAACTTAAGCTTGTCTTCTAGACGTAGTTTCTGGACACTTCGCCAATCAAATAATTGCCAGTCCGTAACTGCGATATCTTCAATCATAAGTTGAGGTTTGATATGTCCATTCCATTCATTAATGGAAAGTGTGCCAACTGCCGAGACTCGGTCTTGGACAGACATTTGCTCATAAACATAACCAAAATGAAAACCAATTCCATCTAATGAAGAACCGTTTTGTTTAAACTGAATCTTTAAATGATTGGCTTCACTACCGATTTTTTTCATTTCCCCGATATTTGCTTGTTGCAGCATAATTTTTGGGGTTGGATTGCTCACTCCAAATGGTGCAAGTTGTTTCATTTGTTTAATAATATCTAAAGAAATCTCATCGACACCGGCCACTAGATCCACTCGTTTAACAGGAATAAAGTCTTCTTCTGAAAGACTTTCTTTTGCCTGCACTTGTAAACGGTCCCTTAATTCAGATAAGTGTTCAAGAGAAATCGTCAATCCGGCCGCCATTGGGTGACCACCAAAATGAGGTAAAATATCACGACTTTTTGATAGTTCCGCAAACATATCAAAACCTTCAATACTTCTGGCAGAACCTTTAGCAATTCCTTTTTCCTCATCAATGCTTAACACAATCGTTGGTCGATAAAACTTCTCTACTAATCTTGAAGCGACAATTCCAATCACTCCAGGATTCCAGCCTTCTTTTGCGATAATCAGCACTGCATTATCTTCTGGTGGAAAGTCATTTTCAACCATTTCAATCGCTTCTTTTGCGATGGCAGAAACGATATGTTGTCGTTCCTTATTTAGCCCATCAATTTCTTCTGCTAACATTTTTGCCTCATCGCTTTTATCGGTGATAAGCAAATCGACCGCTGGATTCGCTGAGCCTAAGCGACCGGCGGCATTCATTCTTGGTCCAATCGCAAAACCGACATGATCCGCTTCTAATGTCTCTTTTTCAATTCCTGCGACTTTTTTTATCGCAATTAAGCCTGGTTTTGAACTAGATTGCAGAGCACTTAACCCTTCCATTGCTAATAAACGATTTTCGTCTACTAAAGGAACTAAATCGGCGATCGTTCCGATGACAACAATGTCCAATAATTCCTTTGGGACTCTCCCTAATAAAGCCTGGGCCACTTTAAAAGCAACACCTACTCCTGCAAGTCCCTTAAAAGGATAAGGACATCCTGGTTTTTTCGGATTAATAATTGCATAGGCATCCGGCAATTGTGGTGGGGCTTCATGGTGATCAGTCACGATAAAATCTAAACCGATTTCTTTTGCCACTGTTGCTTCATGAACAGCTGAAATTCCGGTATCAACGGTCACGACAAGCTGAAACCCTGCTTCCTTCGCCTTTCGTAAAGCCGGTTCGTTCGGTCCATAGCCTTCTGTAAAACGATTAGGAATATAATAGTCAAACTTAGCTCCGAGCATTTGTAACGTATAAACCATTACAGCGGTACTACTTACACCATCTGCATCATAATCACCAAATATGAGAATATTTTCCTTTTTTTCGATCGCTTGATGGATTCTTTCAACAACTCTATCCATCCCATCTAAAGAAAATGGATCATGATATTTGATTTGATTTTTATTTAAAAAGGTAGAGGCCACTTCTGGGGTCGTTAACCCGCGATTAATTAAGAGTTTAGCGACTAAAGGAGCGATGTCGAGCTCTTTGATTAATTGCTCAACGACCTCTTCTTTTTGCTCTTCTATTTTCCATCTTGCCTTTGGATTCAACATATAAAAAACACCCCTCGACCTACCTATTATACAGGAGAGGTCAAAGGGTGACAACGAAGATATGAAACTTATTTACCTTCTATACTTCCGGATTCTCGTTTTATTTGCGAATCACTCGTTTTAGTTTCTTCGGTCTTATTTGTTAAATTCTGTTGTTTCAACCGTTTAATTTCTGCTTGGAGCCGATAAATCTTCACCATACCTAATGCTCCAACAATTACCGCTCCCATTAAAACCGAGCCTAAAATGATAAGAACTAACGGCCAATACGCTTCCCCAAATAAATAATTAACACGAACAGCCTCTACATTAATAACCGCAAAAATCGAAATAATAAGTGCTACAACGAGCCCAACAATAATTCCCCATTGACCTTTCATCTGTTCACCTTCTTTAACAGTAGTTTTACATCTTCACTCAACTTTCGCAGCGTATGATTGACCCTTAACCGTTGATAGAGATTGACTTTAAGGCGATACAAGACTCAAATTGACTTTACATGAACGGTTCAAACGTTGACAGTCTGAACACATCTCTTGTTCACTAAAATTAAGTGCTTCGGCTGTCGCTACCAAAACCATACTCCGCGTCCTGCGGGAACCTGGCGAGCCTCCTCGGCAAGCCTTGCGGGGTCTCGCTCCACGGTTTATTCCCGCGGGAGTCTCCGTATGGTTTTGTCCGCTAAGTGTAGGGGAGATGCTCGATGATATGGCCATTCTCAATCAGCTATTTCTAACGCAGAAGAACCTCCTTCTTCACTTTGTTAGTTATGGAAAAAATAGGTAGTTTCTACCTGTTTTCTTCCTAAGTCTGCAGGAATGAAAAGATAGGATTCAAATCGAAACCAGCTCGATCATCTAGCTTACGTACAGAGCGTCCACACTGATTTGTTTACAACTGTAACGGAATGAGTCATGGAAGGAGAAAAATCATTCTCAAGCTCATGTACGTTGAAGTAATGACTGTTTTTTTATTCAATGAGAAAACCGAACCTAGATTCGATTCCATTATCTAGCGGACAAACAGACACGGAGACTCCCGCAGGAATAAACCGTCCAATGAGACCCCGCAAGCGTGAAACGCTGAGGAGGCTCATGAGGTTCTCGGCAAGGACGCGGAGTGTCTGTTTGGGAGCGACCGCCGGAGGGCCTATTATTTTTTTCTTGATGCACAGTTTATCCGTTTGGTGTGATAGTGCGTTCTCGCTTTTCAAACGTGTCAAGGGTATTTGTTTAAGAGCTTCCCTTTCGCTCTGCCAACTAGTTGAACGGATCTTCCCGATGCGAAAGTTGAGTTATTTACTATAACCATTTGGTTGATTTCCTATTTAAACTTTCCCTAAAAGGCTGTGAATTAAACTCTTTGCTTTGTTTCTAGTTCCACTATCAAAAAAAGAGACTACAACATGTTGCTATAGTCTCTCTCATTTTTTTATGGTGTTGGCTCTAGTTCTTCTTTTCTTTTTGGTTTATTTTTCTTATTTTTTAACGACTTGGTTTTCCAAACAACCCAAAGCTGTGCCGCTAAGAACATTGAAGAATACGTCCCGGCAATTAACCCAATCACAAGGGCAAAAGCAAAGGAGCGAATCGCTTCTCCACCAAAAACCATAATCGCCACTGCCGCAAACGCAACCGTTAAAGCTGTGTTAATCGAACGGGCTAATGTTTGAATAATACTTTTGTTCACAATATCTGAAAGATCATCAAATCCTTTTACCCGCTTCGCATACTTCACATTTTCTCGAATGCGATCAAACGTAACAATCGTATCATTAATGGAATACCCAACGACCGTCAAAATCGCGGCAATAAACGGTATGTTAATCTCAATTTGAAATAAGCTAAACACCATTAACACAAATAAAGCATCATGTATTAAGCCGACGATGGCCGCAACTCCAAAGAGGAATTCAAAACGAATGGCCACATAAATCGTGATTCCAATAGCTGCAAGAATGACAGAAATCACCGCATTTCGAGCAAGCTCTTGGCCAACCATTGGTGAAACGGTACTAACATTCGGTTCCGCTCCGTACACTTCAGAAAAATGGCTTTGAATTTGAGCTATCTGATCATTTGGCAATTCAACGGTAAACCTTGCATTCGCAATCTCATTGTTATCCCCAGCTAAAACAATATCATCCGGGATTAAGCTTTCATCAATACTAGCAAATTCTTCGCTAATTTCCTCTGCTGTGAGTGAATCTTGACTTAAGACTTCTACTCGTGAACCACTTTGAAAATCAATCCCTAAATTAAATCCAGCTGTAAATAACAGAATCACACCTAATATGGATAAAATTCCCGAGAAAAGGAAGAACTTATTCCGATGCTTAACAAAATCGATATTCAGATTCTGTGTATTAAAGTTCATCGATCTGATCCTCCTTTACTCCAAATAGCCAGTACTTCTTATTAAGAGCTTTACTATTAACCCATAAACCTAACATTAACCTTGCCCCATAAACAGCGGTGACAAAACTAACTAAAATACCAACAATTAACATAACTGCAAATCCTTGTACCGAACTTGTCCCATATACAAACATCACACCTGCCGCAAGTAAAGTCGTTAAGTTGGCATCTAAAATCGTTGTAAAAGCACGTTTACTACCTGCTTTGTAAGCGGACATAATCGATTTTCCGGCACGAATTTCTTCTTTAATTCGCTCGTATGTAAGAATATTGGCATCAACAGCCATACCAACACCAAGTATTAACGCGGCTATCCCTGGTAACGTCAGAACCGCATTCATTAAATTAAATACTAATAAAACAAGATAAATGTAAGCCGTCAAAGTAATGGCAGCAATCACACCCATAAAACGATAATAAACAATCATATAAATTAAAATTAACGCTACTCCAATAAATCCAGCGTATATCGTTTTTTCCATCGCTTGCTCACCTAGTGAAGCTCCAACAGAGTTCGAATAAATCTCTGTTAAACTAACAGGGAGTGAACCAGCATTAAGAAGTTCAGAAAGATTTTGTGCTTCATCTAGTGAAAATGTACCTTCAATTTGCACGGTAGTTGTTCTAAATTCCTCACCTACAGTTGCTGCCGAAAGAAATTTAGGCTCCTCTTTCATCGCTTCTCCATAATATGAATCGCCTTCTTCAAAGTCTAACCATATAACCATTAAGTTTTCGCCTAACGGTTTAGAAGCAATCTCTCTCGTCACATCACCGAAGAAATTTCCATCGCGTAGTGTAATTTGAACAACTGGAGAACCCGTTCTTTCACTAAAGCCAACACTTGCTCCATTTTGTGCCAAATCGGCTCCATCCAATAAAATATTGTCATCGACATCACGGATAGTTAGTACCGCTTCAGTTGAGAGCATTTCCCTTGCTTGTTGCTGATTCTCAACCCCTGCTAATTGCACCCTAATACGGTTATCGCCTTCTATTTGAATATTAGGCTCAGATACACCAATGACATTTATCCGTTGATTTAGCGCAGCAACTGTAGCCGTCAACGCCTCGTGATTAATAACATCCCCTTCATTAGCTGGTTCCACTTCATATAAAATTTCGAAACCACCTTGAAGGTCTAGTCCTAGCTTTACATCCTTAGTGATGTCCATAACTGTTGTACTAATTAACACAGCTATCGCAGCAAGTATAAGGAAAAAAGCGACTATTCGACCCTTTTTGACCATCTCTCTCTTTTACCTCCCTTTATCAAAAAAACAAACTTCCAAATTCTTCTGATACACTTTTCTACAATAATACCACACAACCCAAAGATAAAGAAAACTCGTCGATTGGCAAGCCTGAAAAGGCGACGACAGAGACGTAGTTGCCCCTTATACTAGAAACTTCAAATTAGCTGCTACGTCGACCTTCTTCTTTGCTGCTAATTTATCCTTTACTACGTGAAAAGAAAACTCGTCGATTGGCGAGCCTTGCAAAGGTGACGACAGAGACGTAGTTGCCCTTATACTAAGGACTTTAAATCGGCTACATCGTTAAGCATCTTCTTTGCTCCCAATTGCCTCTAGCTATCATGTAAAAAACCAAGCGTTTCGACAACTTGGTTTCATAAGGCCTACCACTTGATAGAACATTAAGATAATTAGATTTCTTCCTTCTCATATTCCACAAACCAATCAGTAGGCTCTTTATAAGCATGAATCGTCAGCCAATTCATATACACATGAGGCTTTAACAAAAGAAGATGATTAACAAATTGGTTCATATGAATATATTCCTTCGACTTTCTAAGCTGGTACATTAAACAATCCCAAATTTCTTCTTTGGTCACTCGCTCATATCCTAAAAAATGAAATTCATCAACCTTGCTTTGTATAGCCGGTTCTACAGCATCTCGCCAAACTTCAAACTGCTGCTTCTCCTCCATATACTCACCTACCCATTACTCTTTTTAAACGAAAATTTCTTTTAGACAAAAGCTTGTCATGCTTGCCTCACTACTAAGCATATATATAATAACGTGAAATTTCCATCACTTTTTTAGAAAGTAGGGTTATAATGTCCAAACAAACCTTCTTAAAAGGAGCATTCATTTTAATCATTGCGAGCTTCATTACAAAAATTCTCGGATTCGTCAATCGAATTGTTGTGGCGAGAATTATGGGTTCTGAAGGTGTTGGATTATATATGATGGCGATCCCGACTTTGCTGCTTGTCATGACTCTAACCCAACTTGGACTCCCTGTTGCGATTTCCAAGTTAGTTGCAGAAGCGGAAGCCAAAAAAGATAGTGTTCGTGTAAAGAGGGTTTTAGTCGTTTCCTTAAGCACAACTTTAGGTTTAACAATTATTTTTACAACGTTAATGATTGTCCTAGCTCCATTTGTTGCCGCAAACCTTTTAACCGATGAACGTGCCTACTACCCATTAATTGCAATTACACCAATTGTACCGATTGTCGCCATTTCAGCGATCATTCGGGGCTACTTCCAAGGGAAGCAAAATATGAAACCAACCGCCATTTCTCAAGTTATTGAACAAGTCGTTCGAATTACGCTCGTGGCGATTACAACCACTGCTTTTTTACCATTAGGAGTTGAATATGCAGCCGCAGGTGCGATGATTTCGGTTGTCGCAGGAGAATTTATCTCCTTACTTTATATGGTATTTGTTTTTAAACGGAGAAAATCATTCAGAGTAAGGCAACAATTCTTCACGTATGCCAAAGGAGGAAGAAAAACATTTTCTGATTTAATGAGGATTGCCCTTCCAACTACAGGAAGTCGTTTGATAGGTTCTGTTTCCTTATTTTTTGAACCGATTGTCGTTGCTCAAAGTTTAGCGCTTGCTGGTGTGGCAACGGTCATGGCAACAAAACAGTATGGTGAACTGGCGGGCTTTGCGATACCGCTTTTAATGTTACCTACTTTTATCACTGCTTCTTTATCCGTTTCTCTTGTACCAGCTATCAGTGAAGCTGCTGCCGAAAAACAGTATCAATTAATACATCATCGACTTACCCAAGCTTTAAGGCTCGCCCTCTTATCAGGAGGAATATCTTGTGTCGTTTTATACATTTTTGCAGAACAAGTCGTCACACTAATGTATAATGCACCAAATGTGGCGATGTATATTAAAATTATGGCTCCCTTTAGCATTTTTTTATACTTACAAGGCCCCCTTCAAGCGACATTACAAGCACTTGATTTAGCAAAAGCGGCGATGATGAACAGCCTGTTCGGAGCGCTCATAAAAACGACCGCTATATTCGCTCTCGCCTCTAGACCAGAGTTAGGAATTATGGGAGCAACATTAGCCGTTGTCATTGGTTTTATTTTAGTTACATTGCTTCACTTCGCTACAGTTGTCAAAACGATCGGATTTACACTTGAAGTTCGACTCGTTGCTAAAGTCATTTTATTAATTGGGTCAACAGCAGGCTTTGGCGTTTTTTGTGCAAAATATATAACATTTACGGAATCCATGCTAATTGATACGACGCTAGCAATATGTTTAACGACCGCATTTTATTTTATTCTCATCTTTATGTTAAAGCTCGTTCATAAACATGAAATCGCCCGCCTGCCAATGTTCGGAACCTTATTGAGTAAATTTATCAGGTAAAAATATTGTAAATAAAGGGAATTCCGTGCCACTTATTTTATCTATATGTAGACGGCGTTCCCTCTTCACCTTTTACACACCACAGCCGTCCAAATAAATAACCTTTCCTCTCATTTATTTCTATTTCTCATCCTTTAAATCAATAAAAAATGTTTGGTCATCCTTAATGGAGCAGTAAGAGATTTTTTTAATGTCGCGGTAACCTAATTTTCGCATCTGCTGCCTGACCCATAAGGAAGTTTTCCCAATCTCCTCTAAGTGATCCTCTTGGATTTTTCCGTCTAAAATGATTGGCAGTGGCAATTGTGGTTTTTTCTTTGACTTCGATTTCTTTTTATCCTTCTCAATGACAGACAACTTCCCGGAAGGTTCGAGTATAGCAAACTCAACATCGGATAATTTACTTACTTTATTTTGTCTTAACTGAATGAGCAAGTCATCAAAGTTATATCGTTGCTTTCTCATCTCATGTTCATCTATTTTTCCTGCATTAATGAGGACCGTTGGTTTTCCATCAATTAGCTTTCGGAATCGTTCACTTTTTAAGGATAAATAAGCAAAAAGAATTTGAATCATTACTAATACGAGTAATGGGATAATGGAATGAAGCATCGAGGATTGCTCATCATCAATTGAAATAACAGCAAGTTCAGCAATCATAATCGAAACGACAAAATCGAGAACAGATAATTGTCCAATTTCCCGCTTGCCCATAAAGCGTAAAACTAGCAGGATGATACAATAAACGAGAACCGTTCTAAAGATTATCGCTGAAATATCCATTACGTTTTCCCCTTCCTTCATTAGCCACAAAACCGCTACTTCGTTTTATTAATTAGGTTGTCCGCTTTCTCTCTTTTCGTTCCTTGTAGCTTTTGGTAAATAAAAATTAATTTGCATCATTTTTTTCAACTAGCCTGAATAAGCTGTAGTAAGACAAGTTATTGGAGAGGAGGAAGGGTGTTGGAATCTTATCGAAATTTTTTTCCGGCAGTTGTCATGGGATTATTAACAATCTTTTCCGTTGCCGTTGTTTTTAGTTTAATCGCCGCTACCATTTTATCTTTAACCAATCTAACAGAACACTCTCTTGATTGGCTCATCAAAATTGTTGCCTTTTTAACGATCCTTATCGGTGGTCTGGTGGCAGGGGCTAAATCGAAATCAAAAGGGTTAATGATTGGGGCTGTAACGGCTATTTTATTTACACTTATCACATTCCTAGTGCAATTTTTAGGGTATGATCAAGCATTTACTACCGAACAATATATGTATCATGGTGGTTATTTACTAATTGGAGCTCTTGGTGGAATGGTCGGGGTTAATCTCTTTGGCGGGAATTCCTAATCATTCCTATTGAATGCCATTCAAAACTACACATTAAACAAAAAAGCTGACTTAAGGCCATTAAAGACCTATAAGTCAGCTTTCTTATTTAATCAATCTGGGTTTACCACTTCACGTACGGCTGATTTATCAAAAGTTAGTTTACGGTTATCGTTTACAAGAACAACCATTACTTCCTCATCAACTGCATCGATTGTGCCGTGTAATCCACCAATTGTAATGATTTTATCGCCACGTTTTAAAGCAGTATGCATTTCGCGAATTGCCTTTTGTTTCTTCTGTTGTGGACGGATAAGTAAGAAGTAAAAAATTACAAACATTAAGATTAAAGGTAATAAAGAAACAATCATTTCCATTTTTATATTTCCCCCCTTTCATTAGTAAACATATCTTTTTTATATATGATTAGAAATTTTTCGCATTCGGTTTATTAAAACCATATTGTTCGAAAAATTCTTCTCTAAAGTCCAGTAAGCGATCCTCACGAATAGCTTGTTTTACTTGTTCCATTAGATTTAATAAGAAATAGAGATTATGGTAAGACGTCAATCTAAATCCAAAAGTTTCCTCACATTTTACTAAGTGACGAATATATGCTCTCGAGTAGTTTTGACAAACATGACAATCACAATTTTCATCTAATGGTCTAAAGTCACGTGCATATTTTGCATTACGAACGACTAAACGCCCTTCGCTTGTCATACATGTACCATTACGAGCAATTCGAGTTGGTAAAACACAATCAAACATATCAACCCCACGGATTGCACCATCGATTAAGGAATCAGGAGAACCGACTCCCATTAAATATCTAGGTTTATTTGCTGGCATCAAAGGCGTTGTAAATTCAAGCACACGATTCATGACATCTTTTGGTTCCCCAACAGATAATCCCCCAATAGCATAACCAGGAAAATCCAAAGAGATAAGATCAGCGGCACTTTGTTTACGAAGTTCTTCGTATTCGCCCCCTTGAATAATACCAAATAACCCTTGGTCCTCTGGTCTTTTATGAGCTGTTAAACAGCGCTCAGCCCAACGGCTTGTACGCTCAACCGACTGTTTCATATAATCATAATCAGCTGGATATGGTGGGCACTCATCAAAAGCCATCATTATATCGGAGCCAAGAGAATTTTGAATATTCATCGCTTCTTCAGGGCTTAAGAAAAGCTTCTCACCGCTTAGATGGTTACGGAAATGAACCCCTTCTTCTTCAATCTTTCTCAAATCGCTTAAACTAAATACTTGGAATCCACCTGAATCAGTTAAAATCGGACGCTTCCAATTCATAAATTGGTGTAGACCGCCCGCTTCTTCAATAATTTTATGCCCTGGTCTTAACCACAGATGATACGTGTTGCTTAAAATAATTTGGGCATTCATATCATATAGGTCTTCTGGACTCATTGTTTTAACAGTTGCGAGTGTTCCAACTGGCATAAAAATCGGTGTTTCTATTGTACCATGAGGTGTATGGACTTTACCAAGACGAGCCCCTGATTGTTTACATGTTTTTATAAGTTCATAGGTGACAGCTGCCATCTATCGTTCCTCCTTAAATAAAAAGCGAAGTCCGTTTGCTCAGAAGCGAGAAAAAATAAGAACAGCTGATGAAGACGCTTTTTGTCTTCATTCAGATGGGCGATTTTTCTCGAGCTTCTAACGGACGTAGCTAGATTGATTAAAAAGCGAAGCCTGTTCGCTCAGAAGCGAGAAAAAATACTGGGCGGCTGATGAAGACGCTTTTTGTCTTCATTCAGACGAACTGATTTTTCTCGAGCTTCTAACAGGCGTAGCTAGATTGATTAAAAAGCGAAGTCCGTTTGCTCAGAAGTGAGAATATCAAGGATCAACGCTAAGTTCGCGCCATCCTGCCGCAACGCCTTGTACCCACGTCCTGTAGGCAAGAACAGCTGATGAAGACGCTCTTTGTCTTCATTCAGATGGGCGATTTTTCTCGAACTTCTAACGGACGTAGCTTTACTAGTTAATTCCAAAAAACGTACTAATTTATTTCCAATCACTAATAAACATCGCATCTCCAAAGCTAAAAAAGCGATATTGTTCGTTTACAGCATGACGGTAGGCGTTCATAACATGCTCTTTGCCGGCTAATGCACTTACAAGCATAACGAGCGTTGACTTAGGTAAATGAAAATTCGTCAAAAGGGCATCTAATCCTTTAAATTCAAAACCGGGATATATAAAAATAGATGTCCAACCTGACGTTTCACAAAACTGCCCGTGTTCTTTCATAATCGTTTCTAAAGTACGAGCAGATGTTGTCCCAACTGCGATAATACGAGAGCCATTTTTTTTCACCTTTTGTAAAAGTTGAGCTGTTTCCGCACTCATTTGATAAAATTCAGCGTGCATCTCATGTTCTTCAATTTTGTCGACACTTACAGGTCTAAAAGTCCCTAAACCAACATGAAGTGTCACCATCGCAATATGAACACCTTTTTCTCTAACTTTTTCTAGCAATTCCTCAGTAAAGTGAAGTCCTGCTGTCGGGGCAGCGGCTGAGCCTCTATTTTTCGCAAAAACCGTCTGATAACGTTCTTTATCATCAAGTTGTTCTTTAATATAAGGAGGTAAAGGCATTTCACCTAAGTTATCTAATACTTCATGTAAAATCCCTTCATAAATCAGCTCAATCTCTCGTCCACCATGCTCTAATTCTTTTGTACACTTTGCCTTTAACAAACCTTCACCAAAAATGATTTCTGTGCCTTCTTTGATTCTTTTCGCAGGTTTAACAAGTGTTTCCCACTTATCACCATCCAGTTGTTTTAATAAAAGCACTTCAATCTTGGCCCCTGTATCAGCTTTCATGCCATACAGTCTAGCTGGTAGCACCCTTGTATCATTTAAAACGAGACAATCTCCCTCTTTTAAATAGTTAAGAATATCGGGAAAATGCTCATCTTTTATCTCACCTGTCGACTTATTTAAGGCAAGCAAACGAGACGCCGTTCTATCTTTTAGCGGCGTCTGTGCGATTAATTGTTCAGGTAATTCAAAATCAAACTCTTCAACTTCCATTTTTGTTGTCACCTTTTCTATTCCGTTCAAAATTGCACATCTTGATAATTTTATCGAATCTTTAAGAAATAATCAAGGCATTATCGAAAACGACCAATTAACATAAAAATAAGCGAGAGAATAACACTAATGATTAAACATGTGACAACTGGAAAATAAAAGGTCGTATTTTCCCCTTTTATAAAAATATCCCCAGGCAATTTGCCAAGTGGAATAAAGCGACCAATTAATTGCCAGAGCATCCCAATCGTTATTAAAATCACACCTATTGTAATGATAATTTTTGGAAAAGTACTCACTTTTTTGGCCCCTCCAGTTGAAAATGTTGATAGCACATTGGCGTTACCACTCTTCCTCTTGGTGTCCTTTGAATAAACCCTATTTGTAATAAATACGGCTCATATACATCCTCAATTGTCTCAGCTTCCTCTCCGATCGTTGAAGCAATCGTCTCTAAGCCTACAGGTCCACCTTTAAACTTCTCAATCATCCCAAACAATAATTTATGATCAATGTGATCTAGCCCCAATTGATCGACCTGCAACTTCTCCAAAGCATGAACCGCCATATCATACGTTACAGAACCGTCACCTTTTACTTGAGCAAAGTCGCGAACTCGTCGTAAAAGGCGGTTAGCAATTCGAGGTGTCCCACGAGAACGACTGGCAATCTCCAAGGCCGCTTCATGCTCTAACTCAATTTGAAACACTTGTGCTGTTCTTTTGACAATAAGAGCCAATTCATCAATGTTATAATACTCTAGTCTTGCCATCACTCCAAAACGATCACGAAGCGGAGCTGATAGCATCCCTGCTCTAGTCGTTGCACCAACTAATGTAAAAGGGGGCAAATCAAGGCGAACGGATCTAGCAGTTGGACCTTTGCCGATCACAATATCTAAACAAAAATCCTCCATCGCCGGATAAAGGACTTCTTCAACCATCCGATTTAAACGGTGAATCTCGTCAATAAAAAGCACATCCCCAGGTTCAAGGGCGGTCAAAATCGCTGCCAAATCACCCGGTCTTTCAATCGCAGGACCGGAAGTTGTTCTCATTTGCACATTCATTTCATTGGCAATAATAGCTGACAAAGTCGTTTTTCCCAGTCCTGGTGGTCCATATAATAAAACATGGTCAAGGCTTTCTTCCCTCATTTTAGCTGCCTCAATAAAAACCTCTAAGTTCTTTTTAACATCTTCCTGACCAATATAATCTAATAAGCTAAGTGGACGTATCGACTGCTCGACGGACATTTCATCCTGTTGCTGTTCGGCTGAGACCATACGCTCTTCCATCCTATCCACCTCCCGTTACACTTTCAGCATCAATTGTAATGCTTTTCTTATGTAAGCATCTGTTGCTAACTGTTCCTTCTCTAGCAATGGCCGTACTTTCTTGAGTTCCTTTTCGACATATCCAAGAGCTCTTAATGCTTCAAATGCTTCCTCCAATGCCTCATTGTCTTTTCTCACTTTCACGAGCTTATTTTCATCCACAGTGCTCGGTTGTAGTAATGAAACAGTAAACTCCTCAAGTTTTCCTTTTAAATCTAAAATCATTTGTCTCGCCGTCTTCTTTCCAACACCTGGAAACTTAACTAAAAACGCTTCATCTTCTCCTTCAATCGCATCGACAACATGTTCCGGTTGCCCTGACGCTAAAATGGCTAATGCTCCTTTTGGGCCAATCCCAGAGACATTCAAAAGCTTCTCAAATAAATTCCGTTCTTGTTTCGACTGAAATCCGTATAAACGAATTAAATCCTCTTTTACATATTGATACGTAAAAACCTTCACTTCATTATCCATTTCCTTTTCAAACACATATGGATTTGGGCAAAACAATTGATACCCTAAACCATGATGATCAACTACTAAGTATTGCGTTTCAACTGCCACTAATTTTCCGGTTACATATTCAATCACGAAATAAACTCTCCTCAAGTACGAACATTTATTTCTATTTTATCACACTAAGGCTGTGACGTCATAGCATTTAAGCAAGGAGAGAAAGTAGCCTCCTTACTTAAATACAGATATTATGTACAGTTTAATTCCAGCAAAAACAAACAACCTCAAAAAAATCATCATTGACTTCCTGAGGCCCTTTTTTGGAACAGAATGCAGTTATACACCAGCTTTTTCAAGGTTTTTTAACACATCTAAAATTTGTTTATATTGTTCTTTATTTTCAATACGAATGCCTTCTTTTAGTTCATGCTGTTGATACGTTTCTAATTTTTCTGTGTCAATTTGAAAAAAGGATTGGATGATTTGTTCCTCCTCTGGTTTTCCTTCAAACATTTGTAAATAACCATTTTCTGAGAGGCCAAAATAACCATTAATTTTAACAATAGGTGATATATCATCGATTTCCATCCGAAATAAAATTTCTTCTTGATTTTGATTAATAAGCTCCCATTCATCATAATGTGCCCAGAAATCTTCTACAGACCAAATTGTCTCCTCAATCGCTTCTTCACTTTTTCCACCATCTAAATAAATACGTTCTAATTTGACATTCATTGTAAGTGGTGCAAACGCTCCAACATTTTCTGTCTCTGATTTTTTTTACAGATTCATCTGCGTCCCCTTGTAAATAAAAGATCGTGCTCACCATTATGACGATCAGGAATAAGATGATCGGATATTCTTTCTTTGTGGTTAAATATTTCATTACCTTCATTATTTTTCACCCAACCTGATTCACTAATTTATAAATATAAAAAAGAACCACTTATGGGTTCATCGTTCCCATAAATGGTTCCATTCATTCATTTTACTTCAATTAAATCGAAAGGTCGTTAGATTAACGTGAGCGTTCAAAAGGTCTTTGGACAGCACGTCCAAGATCGCGAATCATATCTTCAAAAGTCGCTCCTATTTCTTCAAAGGCAGCACCTGAACGAAGTTGATTATCCATTGTTTCTACTCGGCCATACATTTCTTTATCAGATACTACGTGGACATCTTTATCATTTGAAAGACCTTGGACTGTTCGTTTGATTTTAGACTCAAGACCATCTGCATGACTATCTACATCTACAGCGACAACAATTTTATTTTCATGAACAATTACATGAGCATCATCGACTCCATCAATCGCTTCAACATGTTTAGCAATTTTTGATGCTGTTTGACCATCGTAATTACTATGGTAATTCGCCGCTTGGAATCCAGTACGGTTCATCGTATGAGAGCGCCCAATGGATTGATTCCCACGGAAATTCTGCACATTTACGCCACCATGATGTCGAGACCTAGACTGAACCCCGAAATTGCGGTCCGTTAAACGTCTTTTTAAGACACCATTTTCATCAACCATACGTGCACGGTCATTACCTGTTATCCCCTGATTCCAAAAACCACTTCGTCTATCATGGTGACCAATTTGATTATTTTCCATCCCAAATGGGCTAGCACCAAATGACCTTGGCCCGTAAGTACCGACACGGTTCGTCGGTGCTTTACTTGAACCAAATTCTGAAGCCCCATAATAACCGTTATTTTGAAAATTGTAACTACGCTCCGTACGGTTATGACGATTATTCGTAAACATATCTGTTACGGGCCCTTCAGCACCATAGTTATTAACCTGGTGTCTCGTCCCACTCATTTCAACCCCTGTAACAGAATGGTTTCTCATTGTCCCTGCTTGATCCGCTTGATTACAAGCGACTAAACTACTTGCTAACATTAATGTAGATGCAACGGTTAAAGCTATTTTCTTCATATTTGAAAGCCCCCTTTCGTTTATTATGGTGGCTTTTTCGAATTGCTTTTAGTCTGTTACATCTTGAGTGACATGCCGATTATTCCCTTGGATTAGCAAGATTTTAATCAAAAGTGTTCTTTTACCAAAAGAAACGGACGCTAATTTTGCTTCATCCCAATTTTCATTACCAATCACGCTTTATTCGCACCCTACTTTGGCTTCACCTCAATTTTCATTACCAATCACACTTTATTCGCACCCTAATTTGGCTTCACCTCAATTTTCATTACCAATCACGCTTTATTCGCACCCTAATTTGGCTTCACCTCAATTTTCATTACCAATCACGCTTTATTCGCACCCTAATTTGGCTTCACCTCAATTTTCATTACCAATCACACTTTATTCGCACTCTAATTTGGCTTCACCTCAATTTTCATTACCAATCACGCTTTATTCGCATCCTAATTTTGCTTCATCCCAATTTTCATGCCAATCACACTTTATTCGCACTCTAATT
>NZ_ALPT02000059.1 GCF_000292245.2 Alkalihalobacillus alcalophilus ATCC 27647 = CGMCC 1.3604
GGTATCGTTCCATTGTCCTAAAAAGCGATTGAATACAAAACGAGAACAGCCGATAGTTTTAGCAATCAGGGTTTCTTGTTCTTTGCTTGGATAGAGACGGAATTTGTATGCTTTGTTGATGAGCATTGTTTTCACCTCAGATAGGAATGTATGTTCTTATTATATCCTAACAAGAATCTCTTTGGCTACCGCCAACCGCCATTCATCTCCCCCTTATCGTTGGGCTTTGCCCTTCACACGATGGAAGAGGGAGTCTTCTGTCGGGAAATGATAAAAAAACAGGCAAGCATCTAGCGATAATATTGGGGTTAATTGTTTGTATGGTAGCCGATGGTGTGATTATATTCTCCTTCATTGGAGGGTTGGTCGTCTTTTTAATCGGTCACCTTTTTTATTTATCAGCCTTTTTAAAAGTGAGTGTAGGAGAGTTGAAAAATAAGCTGATTCTCCTGCCGTTTATTTTGTATATGGGCACAATGGGTTACTTTCTTCTTGCGGCCATTTTCGATTCGGGTGATACGAATATGGTCATCCCTGTTGTCCTTTATATTTTAGTCATTGGAGCAATGGGAATTAGCGCCGTCTGGACAAGAAACGTTTATGCAACGATTGGAAGTCTTTTATTTATTATTTCCGATAGTGTGCTCGCTTGGAATCTATTTGTTGAATCGATTTCATACTCCCATGTTTGGATTATGACAACGTATTATGGAGCACAATATTTTATCGCAACGAGTATTGGGAGTTTAAAAAATAAGTCGAATTAGCTAGATTGTGAGGGAATGAATGAGTTTACAATGGTTAGATTGGGCAAGGAGAATTCAAGCTTTGTCCCAGGCAGGATTAACGTTTTCAAAGGATGAGTTTGACCTTGAGAGGTACACAGAATTACAACAAATTAGTGCAGAAATCTTGGCGACATACAGTGAACATAGCTTTGAGAAAATAAATCAGCTATTTGCTAATGAAGAAGGTTATCAGACTCCAAAAGTCGATGTGAGGGGAGTCGTCTTTGAACAAGGTAAAATTTTAATGGTGCAGGAAAAGGCAGATGGAAAATGGTCATTGCCTGGTGGTTTTTGTGAAGTGGGATTATCACCGACAGAAAATGTTGTAAAAGAAATCGAGGAAGAGGCTGGCTACCGTACAAAAGCTAAAAAATTATTGGCCTTATTAGACATGAACAAGCATTTTCACCCTCCACAGCCTTATCATTATTACAAGGTTTTTATAGAGTGTGAAGTTGATAAAGCGGTTGCGATGGAAGGGTTGGAAACGAGCCAGGTAAAGTTTTTTAGGGAGGATGGTTTACCACCGTTATCCGAAAATCGTAATACCAAAGAACAAATTGAGATGTTATTTGAGCTGAGAAGAAATGAGGGTGAGCACGCGATTGTCGACTAATCTTAAGAAGGATTCCTTAAAAATTGCTCCAAATTATTGATGACTAAAACAGCAGCGGTCGAATACTTGAAGACTTCTGCGGAAATAGTGAAAAACGGGAGACCTCACAGCGACTTTATCGTCAGGAGGCTCCCCATTTGCCAGCGATTGCTGTGAGCATGTGGACTTTATGATCTAATTGAGGGCTGATGTTGTTAACGTTTAATGGCATCTATTATTAATGATGGGAAGACAAGTCGTTCTCCTTGGTTTCTAGGGTCAAATTTTTTTGAGCGAAAAATGACACCATCGCTTCCAGACCATTTGCTCTCATGAAACTGTCCTTCCTCATCAAAATATTCTAATAAGTTTACTTCAAAGCCCGCTTGTATAAAAACCGCCGATAATAATTTGTAATTGTAGACAATTTTATGATCGAAAGCAGGGTGTTCCTTTGGCCCTGGTCCACCAACTTGTATCGTGTGTTGATATTTTTTATCTTGGAAAAAACCATCAGGGACACCGCAACGAACGTAGCCACCTTTTCTTAAATAGAGATAACAAAGTTTAGCGGCCGCGATGCCTTCTTCATAAGTGAGATGCTCCCACACATGTTCAGCTAAAATAGCGTGAAGTGTCCCTTTTTCAAAGTGTGTTTCCCAGTTCTTAGGGTTTGTTAGGCTTAGGTGTTCCTCTTGAGTATGGAGCCAACCGGGATTATTTTGGTAGGGCCCTGCTCCTATGACGATTTTGAGAGAATTAGTTAACATAATATACTTCCCTTTTCTTATCTGAATAATCAGTTTATTTTGTTGGTGTTAATGAGTAAAAAAGAAAAATAGAGCTAGAAATATCGGGAGAGCAACACAGACAACTGTAATGGCTAAGAGGCGATCGGCACGTTCTTTACTAAGCAGGGCGACCATAAAAGCAGATAAACTTAAATATCCAAAAGTAGCTGTTAACATCATATCTCCTCCTTTAATATAAAGCGAAGTCCGTTTGGTCAGAAGTGAGAAAAAATAAGAACAGCTGATGAAGACGCTCTTTGTCTTCACTCAGGTGGACGATTTTTCTCGAGCTTCTAACGGACGTAGCTGGATTAAATATAAAGCGAAGTCCGTTTGGTCAGAAGCGAGAAAAAATAAGAACAGCTGATGAAGACGCTCTTTGTCTTCACTCAGGTGGACGATTTTTCTCGAGCTTCTAACGGACGTAGCTGGATTAAATATAAAGCGAAGTCCGTTTGGTCAGAAGCGAGAAAAAATAAGATCAGTCTCTTTTAATTCGAGCTTGCTCAGGAAATTCCTCTTTGAAAAGCAAAATTCTTTTCAAATAAGTGGACGACTTGAAAATGGAACATTAAGAACTCAATACCATTTGACTTTGTTTATTAAAGAATATGACAGTTTTTCGATCATTACGAATGGTTTCTAAATAAAATTTATCGAGATCAGTCTTTTTTAGCGAACAAAAAACCCCCACCCCAAAATGATTAGTCTTGAGGGTGAGAGTTGTATCTATTATATCGCGGTGGCATGTGTTTTTTATTAAAAGGATTTTATCGTGATAGTGGAACCCAACCTTCGCGTTTGAGAATGATGTTCCAAAGGTTTTCAGGAAGTGCATATTTATCTTTTTCATTTATTTTGAGGGCATATTCAATCTCATTTTCATGACCGTTTTGGATTTTATCTGCCCATCTTGGCTCTATTAAAAGCTCACGACCTAAAGCTAGAAGGGGAATCCCTTGATTTCTGACAGCTAGGGCTTCATCAGGTGAATTTATTTGTCCAACGGCCATAAATGGAACACGTCCATTAATTAATTCGTTAATTAGCTCAATTCGTGTTTTATTAGGATCAGCGTCACGATGAGGCGTTGATTGTACATCGGCAAGTGAAATATGCAAATAATCGAGCTCTTTATCGGCTAATGTGTCGACGAGTTGAAACGTATCGGCCATCGTTAACCCAGGAGTCGAAGGTTCTTCCGGAGAAAAACGGTAGCCAAGAATAAAAGGTTTTTTCGCAAATTTCTCGATTGCTTTTTGACAAGCATCGACGACAGCTAATGGAAACGCCATTCTCTTTTCACGCGAGCCACCCCATTTATCAGTACGGTGATTTGTATAAGGTGAATAAAATTGTTGGATTAAATACGTATTTGCACCATGGATCTCCACTCCATCAAAGCCGGCTTCAATGGCTCTTCTAGTCGCTTCTCCAAAACCGACAATAATGTCTTCAATTTCCTCATTTGTTAAGGCGCGTGCGATTTGTTTGTCTTCTTCAAAATAATCAGAAGCGGAAACAACATCGCCGTTAGGGACAAGTTTTGTAGGGCATTGACGTCCGCCATGATGAATTTGTACAACTGCTTTGGCTCCTTCATCTTGAATCGTTTTGGCCCACTTTTTTAAACTAGGTAAAAGCTCATCAGAAAAAATACCAGGCTGACCAACAAATGCTTTTCCATTTTCCATGACGTTGGCACACGCCGTGATGATGAGTCCAAAATCTTTAGAACGTTCTTTTATATAAATTAACTCAGCATCAGACATCGTTCCATCGTCATTAGAAGAATAGTGGGTCATCGGTGCTAACGCTAAGCGGTTTTTTAGCTCTATGCCATTAGGCAAAGTGTATCGGTCGAATAATGGTTGATATTTTTGGTTCATGTTAAGTCCTCCTTTTTTGGTCGTCCTTTGATGACTAGATTAACCCGTGTTTTTTAAAGCTTTGATAAACGCCATCATCTTCAATTCTGGATGTGACTTCATCAGCGACATCTTTGAGCTCTTCTTTTGCATTACCCATAGCAATCCCGATTTGACAAAATTGCAGCATTTCAAGGTCATTAATCCCATCTCCTATCGCTATTGTTTGTTCTTTGGATAGTCCGAGGTGTTCGAGCACAGCTTGAATCCCAGCTGCCTTATGAATCCCTAACCCAGAAATTTCGCCCCCTTCAGCTCCGAATTTCGCAAAGCTTGTCGGCACGACAGTTAATTTATCGCCAAATGTATCGGCTATGTATTGATAAGGAATTTCTTTATGCTCCATAAAACAAATTTTATTAATGTCATCACGGTATAAGCTTTCTTCGTCAAAACTTGTAATTTCAATTAAGTGCTGAAGAGGATGCTGAGTAATATCGCTAAACTCGCCGTTTTTAAGGTCTTCTTCAATAATCTTGAGATAGTGCTCCTTTAATGATGGATTCCCATACATTCTTTCGTTCGTTTCGATCATAAATTCAATGCCTTTTTTATTAAAAACATCGACGAGTTCCTTTACTTGTGCAACGGTTAAGGTTTTTTGAAATAGACTTTCTCCATTTATTTCTGCAAATACTCCTGCACCACCAATAATCCCGTCAAATCCAATTTCGATAATGTTTGGGTATAGAGCCACTTTAGAACGACCCGTACATAAAAAAACGAGATGGCCATTTTTTCGAGCTTGCTGGCAAGCGGTAACTGTTGATTCAGGAACCGTTCCATCTTCCATTAATATTGTTCCATCTACATCTAGAAAAATCACTTTCTTTTCGATAGTTAACACCCCTTTACACTTAATTCCTTTCCAATTATATACTGATTGCTCGAGTGAATTGAAATGAAAAGACTTAGCTTAGTTTGATTCGACAAGTGCCTGTCACTTGCCTACCAAATCCATTAAAGTGAATCATTATATCAACTCCAGTTCTTGACAAAGTTCGACTAATGAATGAATGCCGAGAAATTGTTGGCGGTCTATTGAGTCAATGGTTTGAACGGCTTCACGTGTGACTTTTTTTACTTGTTCTAAGTTTTGATGGTCCATTGCATCAATAATTTCTTTCATGTTTTTTAAAAAGTAAACGGAGTAAATTTGATTTTAGTCAATTGTTCGTGGACCGTTGGAGTTGCCATCTATTTTTTTCCGAAGTCTGCAGTTATGAAAATACAGAATTCAAATCGAAACAAGCTCGATCATCTAGCTAATGTACAGAGCATTAACACGGATTTTCTCGATGCGAAAGTTGAGTAAATAATTATTGGAATGATTTGCTTTCTCTTACAGTTAGCTTCTGCTACAATTTCATCAAGTGTGTAGGGGGAGTGAGAAGTATGGAGAAACGATTAGCTTATTTATCAATCGCCCTCGGTGCAACATTTTGGGGTATGATTGGCGTTTTTGTAAACTATTTATATGAGTTAGGTTTTACACCTATTCAGGTGGTCGCTCTACGTGCAGGGACGGCGATGATTTTTTTGCTTATTTATTTATCTTTATTTAAAAAGAATCGTCCTGCTCTTAAAATGAACATAAAAGATAGCCATTATTTTATTGGGACGGGCGTTATTAGTATCGTTTTTTTTAACTTATGTTTATTTTATGCGATGCAAGAGACGTCGATCTCGGTTGCAACGATTTTGTTATATACGGCCCCAGCATTTGTGACGATCTTTTCTCGTTTTCTTTTTAAAGAGGTGTTGACAGCAAAGAAAACGCTGGCTTTGTTTATGACGTTAATCGGTTGTGCTTTTGTTATTGGTGTTTTGCCAAATATGGATGGAACAATTTCGTTGATTGGATTTATGTTAGGGCTAGGTTCAGGGCTCTTTTATGCGTTGTATAGCATTTTTGGGAAGTATGCTTTGCAGAAATATTCACCATTGACAGTTACCTTTTACACTTTTGTGTTTGCAGCTGTGGCGATTATTCCATTCAGTGGTATATGGACAATGGCTGCACAGTTCACTTCATTAAAAGTATGGCTACTTGTACTCGGGTTAGGTTTTTTCTCGACGATGCTTGCCTTTATTTTCTATACAAGAGGTTTACAGCATGTTGAATCGAGTCGAGCTTCGATCATAGCGACGGTAGAACCTGTCGTGGCAGCGGTTATGAGCTTTCTATTATTCTCTGAAAAGCTTAGTATTTGGCAATATCTTGGCATGGCGTTTGTCCTTTTGGCAGTTATCGTTGTGCAGGAATCAAAAGGGAGAATCGAACATAAAAGTGAGCAAGCAAAAGAGAGCTACTAGCAATCGTTTGTCACTGTCATGAGCAAGGTGATCAATTTTTACTTTTGATCGCCTTTTATCACTTGAAATAGGTTAAACAAGTGATCGCTTTCATTCATTAACTATTAAAAAGAAGCTGATTAAATAGTTGACATTTTCAGAAAATAATTATATTATAATAGAAATTTAATAGAATTGATTATAAGAATAAAGGCGAAAGGCCTTTTTTTATTAGGTTTTTCACTTCATTTGTTTAAAGTAGAATAGTATAAAAGTCATAGTTGAATTATTTTGTTTCAGTAAATAGAAAGAATTATCTTTAATAGACAACTAGAAACGACATAAGAGGTGCAGGTGCGATGAAACAGAGTACGAAGGAATATCTTGTTGATCGAATGTATAAAGCGTCCGCTGGATTAGCCAATGCTGTTTTGGTTACATTAGGGATTGGGTTATTAATTGAATCTATTGGGATCTTTACAGGACTCACGGCATTAGTCACAGTTGGGAAAACGGCACAGCTTATGTTAGCACCGGCCTTTGGAGCTGGGATTGCTTATCAACTTGGGGGCAACACTCTTGTTATTTTTAGTGCCATGGCTGCGAGTACGATAGGAGCGAATGCGCTTCAATTTACTGAGGCTGGTGCTATCCTAGTAACGGGTCAACCTTTAAGTGCTGTCCTGGCAGCATTAATCGCGATCTGGGTCGGGAAGCGAGTCGCAGGAAAAACACAACTAGATATGTTGGCGATTCCTCTTAGTGGAATTGTTGTGGGAGGGCTTGCTGGTTACTTTCTGGCTTTCGTGACAACTCCATTAATAGAACTGGTCAGTGCGTTTATCGCCTCATCTGTACAAGGTTCGCCATTACTTGGTCCAATCGTCATCTCACTCGTTTGGAGTATGTTTTTAATGTCACCAGCTTCGTCAGCGGCGATTGCGATATCGTTACAGCTTGATCCTGTTTCGAGTGCTGCTGCTTTAATTGGCTGTACCGTGCAATTTGTTGGTTTTACGGTCATGTCTTATCGACAAAATGAACTCGGATCCAATCTTGCGCAAGGAGTGTTAACACCAAAAGTGCAATTTCCAAATGTTGTAAAAAACCCAAGGGTGCTGATTCCACCTTTTATTTCTGCGATGATTTGTGCACCGATAGCGACGTTACTTTTTAAGCTAGAAGCCCCCTATGAAGTGGCTGGCTTAGGGCTAAATTCTTTCATCGCTCCATTAAATATTTTGGCTAACCAAGGAGTGAATCCATTTTTTGTTTATGTTGGAATCGGAATTTTGCTACCAGCTGTTATTACAATAGTTATTTACCGAGTGCTTAAAGGAATAGGTTGGATTAAAGCAGGTGATTTACATTTAAAAGTACAATAAAAGAGTTGATTAAACCTGAACAAAGGAAGTTTCCTATGTTCAGGTTTTTTAATGGTTCATCATCTCTCCCTATATTTCCCGGGTGCCATACCGTACTTCTTCTTAAAGACACGATGAAAATACGCATACGAGCTAAAACCACATTTTTCGGCAATGTTTTCTAATGTCATCGTTGTATATTTCATTTGGTCAATCGCAGCTGAAAGCCGGATGTCTTGGGCGTACTCGATCATCGTTTTTCCGATCGTTTGTTTAAATAAATGGACAGCTCTTGAAACACTTAAACCTGTATGTTCGGCAACATCGTCTACTTTTAAGCCGAGCGTTGCATGCTCCTCAATATAACGGAGCATTCTTGTAACAGCATAAGGCCGATTAATGTCAGCGGCGGTTTCATTTAAGGAACGCTCAAGTGTTAGACAGAGAGCCTGTATTAAGTGGAGAGCCAGTTCATTGTTTTCTTCTGATAAAGGACGTCTCTTTTCTAACGTTAGATGCCGCCATAAACCGAGAATTCGATCATCTAAATAAATATTTGAAATGGAAGGTTTTTTGGAGCGGTTCCACCAATCGTCCACCCACGCTCCCTCAATTGATACATGATAGTCACCACTTCGTTGATTTTCAGCAATTTTCAGCTCATATGTATCACCCGGTTTCGCTAAAAGCAAATCACCTTTCTTAATGGCAATTCTTTCATTATTAAAAACAATTTCACTTGTCCCTTCTGTTTGTAAACGAAAAAGATATCTTGTTAACGGTTCAGTATCTTGAGAATGGTAACCTTTTGTATGGTAAGAAAAGCCACAAAAACGAATAAATATATCGTCCATAAAGGAGTGCTCCTTTTTAGTGTTTTATAATTAATAGCAAAATAGTACATGTTTCAATTATATAATCTATTTTTCTATGATTCTAGATCATTTAAGATAAAACCATAAGTTTATGAAGTGTTCATTTAGAATGTAAGCGATTTATATTTTTGGAGGAAATGAGGCGGTTTAGTGATGAGTATTCCTATAGCAATACAATTGTATACATTGCGAAATGAGCTTGAGCTAGATTTTAGAGGGACATTAGAGAAGGTCGCACAATTAGGATATAATGGCGTTGAATTGGCAGGATATGCTGGTCTAAAAGTGGAAGAAGTAAAAGACATTCTGGATGAACTCAATCTTAAGGTTTCATCAAGCCATGTTCCAATTGAAAGGTTGGAGCAAGAACTACCTCAAGTAATTAAAGAGCAAAAAATATTAGGAAGTAAATACATCGTTGTTCCGTTCGTTTTACCAGAGCGTCGCAACGACAAAGCTTACTATGAGCTTATTTCCTTTTTAAATGAAACAGCTGAACAATGTGAAAAAGAGGGGCTTACGCTCTGTTACCATAATCATGATTTTGAGCTTGAACATTTGGAGGATGGCCGCAAAGTACTTAAGGCTATTTTAGATGATACGAAGGTAAGTGCTGAGTTTGATATTTATTGGTTAACAAAGGCGGATGAAACTCCTAGTAAATGGTTAAAAAATTATCAAGGGCGTACCCCGCTCGTTCACTTGAAAGATATGACGCTAGATGAAGAAAAGTTTTTTGCCGAATTAGGCACAGGTGGCGTTGATTTAGAAGAAGTTTTGAAAATGGGTACCGAAAATGACGTGCAATGGTGGGTTGTGGAACAAGATGAAAGTCGTATAAGCCCACTCGAAAGCATTGAAATAAGCATTAATCATTTAAAAAAAATGGCTGATAATTAATATATTTAGGAGAGATTAGGATGTTAAATGTAACGGTATGGAATGAATTTAGACATGAACAAAATAATGAAGTTGTAAAAGGGATTTACCCTGAAGGCATACACGGAGCGATTGCTCAATTTTTGAATGAGGATTTTAGCGTTAAGACAGCGACATTAGATGAACCAGAACATGGTTTAAGAGATGAGGTTTTAAAGGAGACGGATGTTCTGATTTGGTGGGGACATATGGCTCACGATGAGGTACAAGATGAGATTGTTGAAAAGGTAAAGAAGCGTGTTTTAGAAGGAATGGGTCTAATCGTTCTTCATTCTGGACATTTCTCGAAAATTTTCAAAACTTTAATGGGTACATCTTGTGATTTGAAATGGCGTGAAGCCGATGATAAGGAAAGAATTTGGGTTGTGAATCCAAGTCATCCGATTGTTGATGGTTTAGGTGAGTATATAGAGCTTGAAAAAGAAGAAATGTATGGAGAGCATTTTGACATTCCAGCTCCTGAAGAATTGATCTTTTTAAGTTGGTTTGAAGGTGGCGAAGTGTTTAGAAGTGGTTGCACATATAGCCGCGGAAACGGAAAGATCTTTTATTTCCGACCAGGACATGAAACGTATCCAACTTATCACAATCCAGAAATTCAGCGTGTTATTAAAAACGGGGTAAAATGGGCGGCTCCAACAAATCATGCTTATCCTGTCTATGGAAATGCAAAACCATTAGAAGAAATTAAACCAAAAAGTGCAGAGTAGAGTAGGAGGCAGAAAAATGAGTCAAATTAAAGTTGCTATTATTGGATGTGGAAGTATTTCAAAACATCGTCATTTACCAGAGTATGTGAACCATGAGCAAGTGGAAATCGTAGCTGTTTGTGACATTGTTGAAGAAAGAGCGAAAGAAACAGCGGAAACATTAGGTGTTGAAGCTTATTACGATTATGAGCAGTTGCTTACTAATCCTGAGATTGATGCGGTGAGTGTGTGTACACCAAACTATTTACATGCTCCGATCTCGATTGCCGCATTAAAAGCTGGCAAACATGTCCTTTGTGAGAAGCCGATGGCAACATCAAAAGAAGAGGCTGAACAAATGATAGCGGCAGCAAAGATGAGCGGAAAGAAATTAATGATCGCTCATAATCAACGCTTTGTTCCATCACATCAAAAAGCAAGACAATTAATTGAGAGTGGAGAATTAGGGAAGATCTATAGCTTCCGTAGTGCTTTCGGTCATGGTGGTCCAGAGGGATGGAGTGTTGATGGGAAGGATAGCTGGTTTTTCAAAAAAGAGCAGGCTTTTATTGGAGCAATGGGTGACCTTGGTGTTCATAAAACCGATTTATTACGTTACATCCTTGGTGAAGAGTTTGTTGAAGTCGGAGCATTTGTTGAAACGAGTGCAAAGGAAGGAGCCGACGTCGATGATACCGCTGTTTGTGTATTAAAAACAGAAAGTGGTATTGTTGGTACGTTAGCCGCAAGCTGGTCTTATGTTTCCAAAGAGGATAACTCAACGATTATTTATGCTGAAAAAGCGATTGTTCGACTAGAGGATGATCCAGTAAATTCTGTCATTGTTCAATATAAAAATGGTGAAGTCGTTAAATATGAATTGGGTGGAATCCAGACAAACGAATCTGGTGGACAGTCAAGCTCAGGTGTCGTAAATCATTTTATTCGTTCAATTACTGAGGATCTCGAGCCAGCGATCACAGGTGAAGAAGGCATGAAGTCACTTCAAGTTGTTTTGGCAGCCCTTGCTTCAAGTGAAACAAAACAAATTACAAAAATATAAGTGGTGAACAACTATGGCGAAACTAAAAATGGGAATAATCGGAACGGGTGGTATTGCTCGCGATAGACATATTCCTGCTTATCAAAAAATATCGGATTTGGTCACAATTGAAGCGGTCTGTGATTTGAATATGCAGGCAGCAGAAGAAGTCGCTAAACAATTTGGAATTAAAAAAGTGTATACAGATTATCATGAGCTTTTCCAAGAGGTTGATGCTGTTACGATCTGTACACCAAATAAATTCCATGCTGAAATTACGATTGCTGCTCTTGAAGCTGGTGTCCATGTGCTTTGTGAAAAGCCGATGGCAATTAATGCAGCGGAATGCGAGTCAATGATAGAAGCATCTAAACGTGCGGGGAAAATGCTATCAATCGGTTTTCATTACCGTTTCACAAAAGATGCATTAGCGGCAAAACGGGTGATTTTAGAAAATGAAATTGGCCAACCGATTGTGGCACGAGTTCATGCAATGAGAAGAAGGAAAGTGCCTGGTTGGGGTGTCTTTACAAACAAAGACCTTCAAGGAGGAGGCAGTTTAATTGATTGGGGCTGTCATTTCCTCGATTTATCATTATGGTTATTAGGAAATCCGAAACCCGTTCAAGTGATTGGTCAATCGTATAATGGATTAAGTAAAATGCCAAACCAAGTAAATGAATGGGGAGCATTTAACCATGAAACCTTTAATGTCGATGATCATGTAACGGCTTATATTAAATTTGATAATGGAGCAACGATGTTATTTGAAACATCATGGTCCGCTAATATTAAAGAAGACTCAGAGGGAGTTAGTATTTCCGGCGAAACGGGAGGAATTGATCTTTTCCCATTTGAGCTGAACCAAGCGAAGCACGGAATGCTACTAAATAGCCAAGCAAATTGGATTCCAGGAGATGACGACCCGGGATTAACGCAAGTAACTAATTTTGTGGAAAGCTGCCTAGGGTTAAGTGAGCTAATCGTCAAACCTGAAGAAGCGATGCAAGTTTCGAAAATTATCGATGCAATTTATCATAGCAGTGAAACGAGTGAAATGGTGAACTTATAATCAATCTAGCTACGCCTGTTAGAAGCTCGAGAAAAATCGGTTCGTCTGAGTGAAGACAAAGAGCGTCTTCATCAGCCGCCCCTAATTTTTTCTCGCTTCTGGACGAACAGGCTTCGCTTTATAATCAATGTAGCTACGCCTGTTAGAAGCTCGAGAAAAATCGGTTCGTCTGAGTGAAGACAAAGAGCGTCTTCATCAGCCGCCCCTAATTTTTTCTCGCTTCTGAACGAACAGGCTTCGCTTTATAATCAATGTAGCTGCGTCCGTTAGAAGTTCGAGAAAAATCGGTTCGTCTGAGTGAAGACAAAGAGCGTCTTCAAAAGCCATCTTGTATTTTTTCTCGCTTCTGAACGAACAGGCTTCGCTTTATAATCAATCTAGCTGCGTCCGTTAGAAGTTCGAGAAAAATCGGACAGCCTATAAAGTCAAAAAGCGACTTTCTAGTCTATCCTGTGCCCACAGGACGTGGGTACAAGGCGTTGCGGCAGGATGGCGCGAACTTAGCGTTGATCCTTGATATTCTCACTTCTGCCCAAACGGACTTCGCTTTATAAATAGGGAGGTTAGCTTTATGAAGTTAGGCGTATTTACTGTTTTATTTTCAGAAAAAAATTTAGATGAAATGTTAGACTATGTTCGAGATGCAGGAGTAAAGGCTGTTGAAATTGGCACAGGTGGATATCCAGGGAATGCCCATTGTGACATCGATGCTCTATTAGAGAGTGCAGAGTTACGTCAAGAATACTTAGAGAAAGTGAAATCACGTGGCCTTGAAATCAGTGCTTTCAGCTGTCATGGTAACCCAATTTCACCAGAAAAAAATTTTGCGGACCAGTCGCATGAAGCTCTTGTCAAATCGATTCAATTAGCGAGTTTAATGGGGGTACCCGTTGTCAATTGTTTCTCAGGCACAGCAGGAGATCATGAAGGAGCGAAACATCCTAACTGGCCAGTAACCCCTTGGCCAAATGAGTATGGTGATGTCTTGAAATGGCAATGGGAAGAGAAGCTAATCCCATATTGGAAAAAATGGGGTCAATATGCAAAAGATCATAATGTTAAAATTGGTCTAGAGCTACACGGTGGCTTTTTAGTTCATACTCCTCATACGATGCTGAAGCTGAGAGAAGAAACATGTGACGCCATTGGAGCAAACCTTGATCCAAGTCATTTATGGTGGCAAGGAATTGATCCGGTAGCTGCGATCAAAATTTTAGGTAAAGCTGGAGCGATCCACCACTTTCATGCCAAAGATACGTATATTGACCAAGAAAATGTTAATATGTATGGACTCGTGGATATGCAACCATATGGTGAGGTACAAACGAGAGCCTGGACATTCCGTTCAGTCGGTTGTGGCCATAGCATCCAAGAGTGGTCGGACATGATTAGTGCCTTGCGTACATTCGGTTACGATTACGTCGTCAGCATCGAGCATGAAGATCCACTCATGTCGATTGAAGAAGGCTTTGCAAGAGCCGTTAAAAACTTAAATTCTATCATTATTGAAGAGAGCCCTACCGATATGTGGTGGGCGTAAATTCAAATAGTATTGATGAGGCTCCCAGCAAGTTTTATACGACTTGTGAGGGAGCTTTTTTTTGGTGTGTTTGAGTGAGAGGATGTATTTGGTGGGGTAATAGGTAATGAAACCGCCGCTATTTTAAAATTAGGGTTCGAAAAAGGGGGGGCTGGATAATTGTAAAAAGGCTTCTGCATCTGCTGTTGTGACTTCTTTAATAATCATTTTTCTCCCTCTTTCTGCAAAATCTCAATATATTACAAGTGATTTCAGTTAGAATAGTTTGAATTTTATGTTATTATAAAGAGAAAATCAACTACGATTTTACAGTGGAACGATGTTTTAGAGGGGTGTGAGAGGTATGAAACGTTTTGATCGAATTGGTGGTGTCTTTTTAATTGCAGGAGCCTTGCTTTTTGGTCTCATTCACCTTGCGATTGCAATGTATATACCGGGTCGGGGAACGACGATATCCTCAGAGAGGTTATTTCAGACATTATATGAAATGCACGGGTTTGTCCCTTATATATTAAGTCTCATTTTTATGTTGTTAGGTGTTTATTTTATTTTCTTTATGAACGAGGAAAAAACAGATGATACGATTCAAGAGCAAGTCTAAAGAAAAACAAGCCTGCGATTATGTAGGCTTGTTTTTTTACTATTAAGCGATTTGATTTTTCAATGCTGTTTCTTCAGCCGATATCACGGTTTGTTTGAGGAGCATTGTAATGGTAACAGGTCCGACTCCACCTGGAACTGGTGTAATCGCACTTGCCTTTTTATAGCAGGAATCGTAATCGATATCCCCGATATTTCCTTTATTGTAGCCAGCATCAAGGACAACAGCACCTTCTTTTAACCAATCCCCTTTAATGAAATTTGGTTTTCCAACAGCGGCAACGACAATGTCGGCTTGTTGTAACATGGCTTCTAAGTTCGTCGTGCGAGAATGACATGTTGTGACGGTTGCGTCTTCGTTTAATAAAAGGGCAGAGACAGGCTTACCTAAAATCGGGCTTCTTCCAACAACGACAGCATGTTTTCCAGCTACGGGTAATTCGTAGTGATGGATGATTTCCATAATGGCTGCAGGTGTACACGATGGGTATTTCCCAAATCCTAAAGCGGTTCGACCATAGCCTGCACTTGTTACTCCATCAACATCCTTTTCAATCGCAATCGTTTCAAAAGCCTTTCTTTCGTCGATATGAGCTGGAACAGGATGTTGTAATAAAATGCCATGGACAGTTGTATCTTCATTTAATTGTTTAATGGTCGTTAAAAGTTGTTCCGTCGTTGTTTCTTCAGGTAAATGAATGCGGATCGAATTCATTCCAATCTTTTCACAAGCATTTCCTTTCATTTTAACGTATGTTTCTGAAGAGGGATTATCTCCGACTAATATCGTTGCAAGGCTTGGGGTTATTCCTTTTTCTTTTAATACAGACACACGTTTTTGTAAGTCCTCACGAATTTCCTTTGAAACTAAATGGCCATCTAAAATTAATTTTTCCACGGTTAAACCCTCCCAAATGAAATAAAAAAGAGATAAGGAAAAAAGCTTCCCTTATCTCTGCCCAGACGACCCGACTCTATAAAACACAGCTCCCTTGTGGTTGTCTCCACTTTTGTCGTCAGTTACTGTGTCTATCCGTTCTTTTACTTAAGAAAAGAATAGCACAATCAGCAAAAAAGTCAATAGAGAACTAAATATTAGAAGAAAATGAGAATAAATTCGTCTATTCACGAACATTATAAGTGAACATATGATAAATAATAGGTTTTTACCCATTTAGTATTTCTTTAAAAATAGGAGGGACCCGTTTATGATTATTAGGTTTCGTTCCTTGGTTTTATCGATTTGTTTATTTTTACTTCTGATTGTGATCAATTTGCCGATAACTGGACCAAAATCTTTTGGAGAAATTATGTTTGAACAGATCGTGCTCTTTAATCAAATGGGGCTAGATGCACTGTTTTTGACCTTTATTTCAACAGCAATCCTGCTTCTAGCAACTTTTTTATTAGTGATTTCCTTAGCAAAGTATCATGGAAGATGTGCACTGATGGCGATAGGCTTTGTCGCCTTTTTCCCCCCGCTAATCAATTATATCTTTTTTTAAAAATGTAAATGGTAGGTTCATAGTTTACTCAAAAAAGTCATAAGCAAGCAAGTTTCCTTAAAAAGCCGTTTTAAAGGCTTTTTTTGCTGCCCTTTTATTGAAGGAGCAGATAATTTCTAAATGCTCTGAATTTTTGATATGATCTAATTATATTCTAATGTAGGAATCGGAAAGTTAAATGAATGAAAGGGTGGTGGAGAAATGAGGAGCTTGCCAGAAGTCATTGAGCGTTGTTCAACAGACCGAGGGGAGATTCAATTACAAAAAAGAGATGAACAATTTGAAATTATATATAATGGAACCTTTTTAATGGCTACATATAATGGTGATTCAGAGCGATTACTAGTGAAAGCGGCTTTAGATTCTGTGGCTGAGCCTAATCGGGTCTTAATCGGGGGCTTAGGTGTTGGGTTTTCGTTAGCGGAAGCACTAGTGGATCCTCGTGTTCGACAAGTCGACGTTGTGGAAATTGAGCAAGTGATTATTGAATGGAATGATTATCATTTGAGTGGTTTTAATTCAAGGGCAATTGACGATCCGAGAACAAATATCATTCATGCTGATTTATTAAAATATGTGCAGGAAACAGTGGTCAAGTATGATGTTATTTGTTTAGATATTGATAATGGACCAGACTGGATTGTGGCTGAACCAAATAATGGACTTTATTCAGACCGTGGCATTGAGCAATTAATGAGGATTTTAAGTAAGAAAGGAATTTTATCATTTTGGAGTGCAACAGAATCGGCTGCTTTTGTGCAAAAGCTACGGACCTACTTTGCTTTTGTTGAAGTGAAAAAAGTGACTCAACCAAAAGGGGAGCCAGACTATGTGTATATATGTTCGGGAATAGGTGGATTCTAAGTAAATGGAGGAATGGCTATACTTAACCAATCCAAATTATCAATAAAATCAGACAGAAATATTGTTCTGATAAAAGTTAAGAAATGATAATGACCACTTGTGATAATTGGAGGTATAAACCATTGTTAATAACAAGTCAAACGGAGATTCAAGCCCCTATTAAGTTAGTATTCTCTTACTTAGAAGATAATGATAAACAAAAAGAATGGATGACAGGATTAGAAGGAACTGAGTATTTAACGAAGTTTGATATTAATAATCCGGTTGGTGTTAAGTTTAAACAAAGGTTAAGAGAAGGAAACCGTATTCAAGAGTATGAAGGACAAGTTACTGAATACAATAAAAATAATAGAATAAGTATTCAAATGAATCATTCTTCTTTCTTAATCAATGTTTCATATAAACTTCAAGAAATTAGTCCTAATTCTAGTATTCTATATATTTCAGAAGAAGTAACAGCTAAGGCTGTTTCAGGAAAGATATTAAGTATCCTTTTTCGTGTATTTATGAAAAAAGGTTTAGAGAAACAAATGAAGGCATTGAAACAGTGTGCTGAAAGCAATGATAATGTTTTAGCATAAGCGAGGAAATAGGAGAGCTCTGCTAAAGATCTTTTGCCGACCTTTAGGAAGAGCTCGTTCAATAATTATTTATATCTTTTTTACAAATTCGGATTTCAGTTTCATCGCTCCGAAGCCGTCAATTTTACAGTCGATATCATGATCACCTTCAACGAGACGGATGTTTTTAACTTTGGTTCCGATTTTAATAACGGAAGAGGTTCCTTTTACCTTTAAGTCTTTAATAACAGAAACCGTATCTCCGTCTGTTAATGGGTTTCCATTTGAATCTGTGATCACTTTTTCGTCATCAGTGTTGCTTTCATCTGTTGACCATTCATGTGCACATTCTGGACAAACGAGCATGAGCCCATCTTCATATGTATATTCGGAATGACATTTCGGACAGTTTGGTAATTCCATAATGTAATGATAACCCCTTTCGTGTTAGACCTTTTTACTATACTAAAAATCGTCCTGTATGGAAATGATCGCTTGCTTAACATCTGATAAAAAGGTCAATTTTCGTTGGCTACTTTACTTCAAAACGCATACTTAAAAGCTTTTGAGCAACAAATGGTCGCTCAAAAGCTTCTAGATTTAGTGTAAGAGTATTATTTTATCCCTGTGTTTGCTTTTACTAATACCTCTGCATACTTTTTCTCATCTCGTTTATTTGAAAGGAGAGCACCAACGTAAGCTCCAAGGAAACCAGCTGGGATTGAAATAATCGCTGGGTTAGTTAATGGGAAGATAGGGTCGCCAACAAACATACCAGCCCCAGCAACTGGGTTAATGACGTTCGGGCTTAAGGCAACAAGTACTAAGGCAGTAATTAAACCAGATAACATCCCTGTAACGGCACCGGCTGTATTGAATCTTTTCCAATAAATTGTGTAAATAATCACAGGAAGGTTGGCGCTTGCTGCTACACAAAAGGCTAACGAAACGAGGAAGGCTACATTCATTGTTTGAGCAAACAGCGCAATTATAATTGATAGGGCAGATACGGCAACAGAAGCATATCGGGCCGCCATCATTTGCTGTCTCTCTGTCGCTTTTCCTTTTTTAAGAATTTGTCCATATACATCGTGGGCAAACGCAGAGGCACCGGACAATACAAGTCCTGCTACAACAGCCAAAATCGTGGCAAAGGCAACGGCTGCAACAAAGGACATTAAGATGTCTCCACCCAATGCTTCCGCAAGTAATGGTGCTGCCATATTTCCAGCAGGGTTAGCAGCGATAATTTTTTCGGAACCGACAAAGGCTGCTGCACCAAAACCAAGAAAGATCGTGAGAATATAGAAAATTCCTACAATCCAAGTAGCTGTAACGACTGAGCTACGTGCTGTTTTGGCATCTTTAACGGTAAAGAAGCGCATTAAAATATGGGGAAGACCAGCTGTCCCAAGGACGAGAGCGGCCATCATGGAAATCGTATCAATTCCGTTTGTATAACGAACGCCAGCATTGAGGAAGCCTTCTCCAGCTGGTGTAACCCCTTTCATTTCTTCGAACATCGCAAGAATATTAAAATTAAACTTCCATAAGACAAGGACTGAAATAATAACAGTACCAACCATTAATAAAACGGCTTTAATGATTTGTACCCAGCTTGTCGCGGTCATCCCGCCAAAAAGCACGTAGATTGTCATCATCGTACCAACAAGCAAAACAGCGATCCAATAATCAATTCCTAGCAATAGCTGGATAAGTGCACCAGCCCCAACTAGTTGGGCGATCATATAGAAAATAACGATTGTTATTGTACTTAAAGCCGCTACTCCTCGAACCTTCTTTTGATTAAAACGAGCGGTGATCATATCGGCAATCGTGTATTTCCCGAGGTTTCTTAAAGGCTCTGCTACAATATAGAGAACAACAAGATAGGCGACTAAATATCCGATTGAAAAAAAGAAACCATCAAAACCAAATAAGGCGATTGCCCCAGCAATTCCTAAAAAAGAGGCTGCGGATAAATAGTCTCCTGCAATGGCTAGACCGTTTTGCCACCCAGTTAACCCACCACCAGCTGTATAAAATTCACTAGCTGTGTTAGTCCGTTTAGCAGCCCAATATGTAATAACGAGAGTGGCGGCTACAATGGCAACGAATAATGATAATCCGATATAACTCATAGTGGTTGGTCTCCTTGTTTTTTATGTTTGGCAATAATGTCTTCCGCGGTTTCATCGTATTTGGTTGCTTTTCGAACATATAACATACATAAAACCCAAGTCATAATAAACTGTGCAAACGCATACACCCAAGTCCATGTAATCGCACCAATAGCCGGACTTTCAAGCACGGTTGTAAAAGATGTTAAGATTGGTAGAGTAAAATAAAAAACGAGAAAAAACAGAACAGTTGGTACTAAAAATCTTTTCTTCGCCTTCATGAGCCCTTTAAACTCTTCACTTTTTGCTACTTTTTGATAATTATGAGTCGGTTTTGGATCCTTTGGTACTTTTGCTAAATTGTCCATCACACACCACCTTTTCGAATTATAAGTAAATTCTAATAAATCAGAAAAAAATAAGCAATTAATTTTTTGATATTTTATCAAAATAATTTTTCGACACTAAATGACAAGGCTTCTATTTTGAATGTTTTAAAAAGAGGAGTAAATCGGAGTAAATATAAGAATTTGAAAAGAGAATATAAATACACTTATGAGAATTTGTTATATTAGAAAAGTGAATATAGGTTATAGCGGTCGTGTTATTTTAATTACCTTTGCTAAAATCGGTTGGGCAATATAGCCTAATAAGACACCAATTGTATTTAAAATTAAGTCATCAATATCCAGGATTCCTCTTTGGGTAATGTATTGAAGGAGTTCAATTGCAGAGATGGTCAATAGAGTCATAAAAAATAACTCGCTTACTCTCGGCTTTTTGCGGACATAGCGATAGTAAAGTCCAAATGGAATAAACAAACCAACATTAGCACTGATATTATAAAAGGCAATTAAAAAAGGAACATTACCAAATAAAAAAAGGGTCACTGTTTCAAAGGGAATAAGGTTGATTCCACTATAGGAAGTCATACCAGGGCGAAAGAAGAGTAGGATGATAAGTCCAAATGAATAAAAGACTATTAAGAAATCGATAAGTAGTTTAGGAAAAGTAAACAATGTGTTCGTAAAGACACTAGCTATGATAAAGGTGAATCCAGTTAAACAAACCCAAACAACGATAATGACAAGAGAATGAAGGTGGTTAGTAAGTTCTAGCCAAATAGGTATCAAACTAAAGAAAAGAACTTGTGAAAGTAAAAGGGCCCAAATAATGCTTTTATTCATTTCAACCTCCGAAACCATACGTATTTATTTTCTAAGTATAACAGAAGGTGGTAGTTGCTACTTTATAAAAAAATAATGATCAAAATCGCAAAAATGAATTCAAAAACTGTCGAAGGGATTAAAACTAGGATCAGAAAGTAAAGGAGTGCGGAGTTTATTATACGCGTTAAAATTGTTAAGTCTTCATATTAATAAAAGTAGAAAAAGGATAAAGGTGAGAGAATGGATTATTTTATGACAAAGGGTCGGCTAAAATTGCGCGTTTTAGAACAACAAGATCGGCATTTATTATTAAAGTGGTTAACAGATGATCGTGTTTTGCAGTTTTATGAAGGGCGGGATAGTGATTATGATAGTGAGAAAATTGAAAAGGATTTTTATGGGCATGATCCAGGAGAAGTGAAGGCAATTATTGAATTCGACGATAGAATGATAGGTTATTTACAGTTTTATCCTATTAATGAAGAAACGAGTATGATAAAAGATTATCAATCTGATATGATGGTATATGGTTTGGACCAGTTTATAGGTGAACCCACTTACTGGAACAAAGGAATTGGAACTAAGCTCATTCAAACGATGGTAGAGTATCTAATAGAAGAAAAAGAGGCTGAGATTATTATTATGGATCCTCGTATTGATAACGTGAGGGCGATTGCTTGCTATAATAAATGTGGTTTTGAAGTGGTAAGAAGTCTACCTAAACATGAATTACATGAAGGAGAATATCGTGATTGTTGGTTAATGGAGTATCGAGTAAGGAGTTAAAATTAGGACAAAGAAAAGAGGAATCATCATGATTGAAATACAGGGCCAAGAAGGTGTCCTTGTCATCATCGTTTTATTATTTATATACGCATTCGTGTCTTTCGGTTGGTTAAGAAAAAAATATAAAATTGAAAAAGAAGGTTTTTATTTGTTCGGAAAAACAAAAGGGCAACGATTTGGGGAGAGCATTATTATCGTCATCGCTTTTATGAGTATTTTTGTTTGGCAAAGTCCGATCATGTTTCTATTTCTTCTTTACACCCTCTTTTTTGGCTTTCGTTCTTTTATGGAGTGGAAAAATAATAAAGATAATAAAGTTTATTTATTGACGCTTAATAATGTATTAATGGTCGCTATGTTTTCTGTTGTTTATTATTTTTTATTGATGTAATGATCGATTATGGCTTCTGCTGGTGGAGTGAGCCGAGTTTATGAGCAAAACATACTTTTTTGTTGAATGGACAGAAAGTATGTTTTTTTATGTTGAAATGTTTAATTTATGTCAAAAAGGGTTATATAACGATCAGGGCAATGTTATAATAGTCCCTTTATTACATAAGGATTGGCTGAATGATTGCTTTTACCGAAAGAGTTAGTATATAGGCTTCCACGCTTTAATGATGAATTACATATAAAATGAATCCTTTAGCTGTATGAACAACCCCCCTCATATCTAACAGATTGATTCTCTGCTCTTACTATATCCTACCCAATTTGGCTGTGTTGCTATTCCTAATGACTGTATTCATGATTCGATGTGAATCTGGTAAACCTATCTGTAAAAGCGAACAAAAAGGAGTTGAAGTATATGGAAAACAATGATCTTAATGATTCGACTGAAAATGATAAAGCAATCACAAATAAAGTCGGATCGGTTTTTTATTGGACGTTAGGTATTCTGAGTGTCCTTATTTTAACGGGTATTTTTGCACCTAACGTGCTTGAATCTGTAACAGCACAAGCTCAAACATTTATATCAAATACATTTGGTTGGTATTATTTAATCGTCGTAACGATCTTTTTAATTGTCTGTCTTATTTTTATCGTATCACCGTATGGGAAAGTACGCTTAGGAAAAGATGATGATCGCCCTGAATATTCGTTTCCGGTCTGGATTGCTTTTTTGTTTAGTGCAGGTCTAGGCGTTGGACTCCTCTTTTTTGGAGCGGCCGAACCAATTGCTCACTTTGCTGTTAGTTCACCAAATGCACCCGAAGGAACGGAACAAGCCGCAATGGATGCTTTGCTTTATACATTCTTTCATTGGGGTCTACATGGTTGGGCCATCTACGCGATTATTGCGATATGTTTAGCGTATTTTAACTTTAGAAAAGACAAAACAGGTTTAATCAGTGCCACCCTTTCACCATTGTGGAATATGGATGGGAAATTAGGGAAAACAATTGATGTTGTTGCGATTGTCGCAACGCTTTCTGGGATTGCGACGACATTAGGATTTGGTGCCTTGCAAATGAATGGGGGGATTTCTCTACTAACGGGCTTGCCAAATAGCTTTGCCTTACAATTAGCGATTATAGTCGTTGTGACTGTCATTTTTATTCTTTCTTCGATGACGGGAATTGATAAAGGAATTAAAATTCTTAGTACGGTCAATATGTCCCTTGTTGGAGTCGTCTTTTTGTTTTTTATGATATTTGGAGCAACGATGTTTTCATTCAATATGTTAACAACGACCATTGGTAATTATATTCAAAATTTACCACAGATGAGCTTTAATATTGCCCCAATGAGTGAGGATAAGAGGGAATGGATTAATGCTTGGACCATTTTTTACTGGGCGTGGTGGATGGCTTGGTCTCCATTTGTCGGAACGTTTATTGCTCGTGTTTCCAAAGGACGTACATTAAGAGAATTTGTGGTCGCCGTCTTATTAGTGCCTTCTGTTATGGGTTTTATTTGGTTCTCATTTATCGGAGGGACAGCCATTTCAGTTGAAAGTTCAGGTACAATTATTTCTCACTTACCGGATGAAGAAGTGCTTTTTGGTGTTCTTGAAACGATGCCATTTGGTACAATTATGTCCTATTTAACGATTTTTGTAATTGCCGTGTTTTTTATTACTTCAGCGGATTCGGCTACTTTTGTACTGGCAAGCCAATCAACAGCTGGTTCACTAAATCCAGGTAAAAGAATCAAACTTGTATGGGGAATTTTAATGTCTGCTACAGCGGCTGTTCTTTTATATAGCGGCGGTTTACAAGGGATTCAAAACACGATGATATTAGTTGCCTTTCCATTTTCGATTATTATGGTTCTAATGGTAATTGCCTTATTTAAATCGCTTGCTCAAGAGCGGTTAAGAGAAGAAGCGGCTGAAAGGAAAGAAGCAAGAGAATGGAAAAAGTGGAGAAAAGAACAGGATCGAAAAGATCGTCAACTTCGGAAGAACGAGAAAAAAGAAAAACGAACAAAAATAGGAAAAAGTCAAGCTCATGTAAAGCAGGATTCGATCGCTAAATCGGACAGAACCGAAGAATGGAACACATCTGAACAGTTAAGTGATAATCCAGCTAAAAGAGATAATCTTGACCATGGCGTGGATTCAAATAATAAATCGGAACAATAAAAGTAGGAGACTGCCTCAAAAGGTCATTTGGCCATTGTGGTAGTCTTTTTTTGTGCTTGATATTGGTAGCGAAAAAGCTTAATTGGTAATGAAAATTTGAGTTGTGGGGAATTAGTGTGCGAAAAACAGATGATAAGTAATGAAAAAGTCGAGTGGCCGAAATTACGGTTCGAAAAAACTTGAATAGGTAATGAAAAGCCGAGGTGTTAAGAATTAGGGTTCGAAAAAACTTGAATAGGTAATGGAAATCCGAGGTGTTAAGAATTAGGGTTCGAAAAAACTTGATTAGGTAATGAAAAGCCGAGCTGTGAGGAATTATGGTTCGAAAAAACTTGAATAGGTAATGAAAATCCGAGGTGTTAAGAATTAGGGTTCGAAAAAACTTGAATAGGTAATGGAAATCCGAGCTGTGAGGAATTACGGTTCGAAAAAACTTGAATAGGTAATGAAAATCCGAGGTGTTAAGAATTACGGTTCGAAAAAACTTGAATAGGTAATGAAAAGCCGAGGTGTTAAGAATTAGGGTTCGAAAAAACTTGAATAGGTAATGAAAAGCCGAGCTGTGAAGAATTATGGTTCGAAAAACAGGTGATAAGTAATGTAAAAGCTGAGCTGCTTAAATTAGGGTTCGAATAAACGAGAATAGGTAATGAAAAGCCGAGCTGTGGGGAATTACGGTGCGAATTAAATGCTCATTTTCTAAAAGGCCACTATTTAAAAGGATTTCATTCAGATTTGGTGAATTGAATGGTAGGGGAGGTGTAAGGGTTGAGTGTGATTCCAGTTTTAAGAATGTATGATTTGGAAAAAACAAAGGATTTCTATTTGAATTATATAGGGATGAGACAAGACTGGGAACATCAATATGAAGAAACGTTACCTATCTACATACAAGTATCTTTAGGTGATGTCGTCCTTCATCTATCTGAACATTTTGGTGATGGAGCACCAGGAAGTGTTATTCGAGTAGGGCTGAAGGACCTTCATGGTTGGTATGAGGAAATCAGTAAAAAAACTATCGATATGCAAGGCCTGGTATGGAGGATGGACCTACGGGAAAAGAAGTGACGATAGGTGACCCGGCTTATAATAAGCTGATATTTTTTCAGAAATAAACGAGATAATTAAAGAAACAAAAAAACAAAGCTCAAAAAGGGCTTTGTTTTTTGTTGACAGAACATTTAAATGGATATATAGTTAACTACATAAGTAACTAACCGAATGACTGACAATAAATTTATTTTAGAAGGAGGGAGCTTATGCGTTCTTCATTAGATGATAATAGACCGATTTTTCAACAGATTAAAGAAATGATTGAAGATGAAATAGTGAATGGAGAATTAAAGGAGGGAGAGCAGGTGCCATCGACTAATCAGCTCGTTGCTCATTATAAAATTAACCCTGCGACCGTTCTCAAAGGATTTAATCAGCTCGTTGATTCGGGAATTCTATATAAGAAAAGGGGTGTTGGCATGTTTGTAGCAGAAGGAGCATATCAAATGTTACGTGAAAATCGAAAGCAAGCGTTTCGCGATGAATTTGTTTGGAGGATGTTACAAGAAGCTAAGCAGTTGGGAATCACAGCAGAAGAAATTAAAAAAATGATTGATTCAATGGGGAGGGATGAATCATGACTTATATCTTAAAAGCGGAGAATGTTTCATTTAAATATAAGAAGGTTGAAGCTGTAAAAAATGTATCATTTCAGTTAAGTGGTGAGAAAATTTATGGTTTATTAGGACGTAATGGAGCGGGAAAAACCTCGTTACTCTCATTAATTGCGACATTCGCTAAAGCAACTAGTGGTCAATTGACGATAAACGGTGAGGAAATTTTCGAAAACGGTCGTTATCTCGAAAGTTTGGTTTTTATTCGTGATGAGAAGTTTGATGACTCACATGCCTCCACAAAAGTGAAAAAGTGGCTTAAAGATCATTCGAAATTCCGTCCGTATTTTGACCATGAGTACGCAGAGCATTTAATCAAAAGGTTCAAAATCCCAACCGATCAGACCGTTTATGAACTTTCAAGGGGAAAGCAGTCAGCATTACATGTTGTCATTGGTTTAGCCAGTCGCTCTCCGATAACCATTTTTGACGAAGCCTACTTAGGGATGGATGCACCAGCAAGGGAGATTTTTTATGAAGAAGTGCTTAATGATTATATGGAGCACCCAAGAACCATTATTCTCTCGACTCATCTTATTTCAGAAATGGAGTCCATGTTTGAAGAAGTGTTAATGATTCATAATGGAGAACTGCTTTTACACGAGGAGGCAGAAGTTTTAAGAAACAAAGGGACTTCCATTACAGGGGCTAAGGAGGCTGTCGATTCTTTTGTGAAAGGAAAACAAATTTTAAAAGAACAAGTACTTGGCGGAACCAAAAAAGTGATGATATACAGTGAATTAACAGAAGAGGAAAAAGCGGATGCAAGAGCCAAACAATTAGAGCTTGGTCCCATTACATTGCAAGAGTTATTTATTCATTTAAC
>NZ_ALPT02000060.1 GCF_000292245.2 Alkalihalobacillus alcalophilus ATCC 27647 = CGMCC 1.3604
TTATCTGTTCTTCTGTTGGGTACAATCTAAACTTATACGCTTTGTTTTGTTTAGCCATATCAAATCACCTCACTTTATCCCTTGGTTTTCAATATATTTTTTCACTACTTCAATAGGTGAGCCACCAGTCGTCAACAAACAAAAGCTTCTTGACCAAAACATCTCTTTCCATAACCTTTTGCGTACAGGGGGAAAATCCTTCTTGATGACCCTTGAACTTGCACTTTTATAGGCATTGATGAATTTCGATAATTCACTGTTAGGTTGTGCTTTGAATAAAATATGAACATGGTCCATATCGTGGTTCCATTCGACCAATGTAATATTGTATTTTTCACTCAAAGAGACAAATTTATCTTTAGCGTAGTCAGATATAGTATCATCTATCACTTTCCTTCGATATTTCACGACTAACACAAGATGGTAGTACATTAAGAATACTGAATGATTATTACTATCTAATTTCATTGTTATATCAACCCTTATACTTTATAAGACTGATCATAGCACATCGGGGGGAAAGTCAAAAGAAAAAAGCCTTTGTGCTAACGCCCAACCGAAATTCATCTCCCCCTTATCGTTGGGCTACACCCTTCACACGCTTGAAGAGGGAGACTTCTTTCGGAAGTAAGTTAAATACTTTTGTTCTAGTATATCACTATTCCTATAGGCGTCTTGCTGTCTTCTATAAATTGTTAAGCAAAAAAAAAGAAGCCTCACTGTAAATAGTGAGACATGTTGTTTAGGAAGCACCGGCTTCTTCATATTCAATTCCATCAAACTCTCCAACTCTTTTATACTCTTCTAACACAGCTGTTTGGATTTTCTCACGTGTTTGAGAAGAAATGGGATGAGCAATATCACGAAATTCTCCATCTGGAGTACGTTTACTAGGCATCGCCACAAATAATCCATTATTGCCGTCAATAACACGAATATCATGGACAACAAACTCATTGTCTATCGTAATCGAGGCAATTGCACGCATTCTGCCTTCTGTGTTGACTCTACGTAATCTCACGTCAGTTACTTGCATGTTGGGGCCACCACCTATATTTTGATTATTCTTGTAATTACATTTCGAGATCAATTTAGGAAATCCTGCTTAAAAATGAGAAAAATTCTCCCTTTTTTATCAGTTTTTTATTTTTTGACCTAATCAATATGAACTAATAATCCAAAAAGGCTGTGCTAAGGTCCATTTAATGACCTCAGCACAGCCTCATTATGATAATTTATGTTGTCACAAGAGCAATAACTTCAATCTCTACTAGCACATCTTTAGGAAGTCTTGCCACTTCCACACAAGAGCGTGCCGGTTTATGCTCTGAAAAATATTCTCCATATACTTCATTAATCAATGGAAACTCATCCATATTTTTAATAAACACAGTCGCCTTCACAACTTGTTCAAGTGAAGAACCCGCTTCTTTTAATACCGCTTTTAAATTTTGGAATACTTGATGAGTTTGCTCTTGTACATCACCATTTACCAAATCCCCATCTGCCTTTAATGGAATTTGACCTGAACTATAAAATAAATTATTGACGACCATTCCTTGTGAATATGGCCCAATCGCATCTGGTGCTTCTTTCGTATAAACTTTCTTCATGAGTGATTATCCTCCTTTGTTATAGAAGCAAGCTGGTCGAGCACATTGCCTGCCTCAACTTTAATCATTCTTTCTTGAACATTTATATCAGAAATTCTAGTTAACGAAATATATTCGTCAACTAATTTTTCTTCTACCTCTACTGATTCAACGAGTACACCAATTCCAACTAATTCGGCTTCAAATTCAGCTAATAAATCGATCATCCCACGGATCGTACCACCAGCCTTCATAAAATCATCAACAATAAACACTCTAGCTCCAGGAGCAATACTTCTTCTCGCTAAAGTCATCGTTTGAATTCTGTTAGAAGAGCCAGAAACATAGTTAATGCTAACCATTGATCCCTCTGTCACCAGGTGGTCTCTACGAATGATACTTACAGGAACATTTAAATAATCTGCCACCGCATAAGCAAGCGGAATTCCTTTCGTTGCGACCGTTAAAACGGCATCGATTTTTTTATTAGCAAGAGCCCCGGCAAATAAGCGACCAACCGCTTTATTAAAACGTGGACTTCCTAACACATCCATCATATACAAGTACCCACCAGGTAAGATCCGATCAGAAACAGCCAATTGATCAATGATCGTGTTGACTAATTCAACTGCTTCCTCCTTGCCTACTTTAGGAATATACTTTACTCCCCCACTTGCCCCAGGGATCGTTAATAAAGAGCCATATCCTTCATCTTCAAATATATCTTTGACGATCACTAGATCTTCGCTGATCGAAGACTTCGCCGACTGATAACGTTCCGCAAAATGAGTAAGTGAAATTACCTCGTGTGGATGCTGTAGAAGAAAATAGGTCATGTCCACCAATCTTCCACTTCTTTTCAGTTTTTTCATAATACCTCCACGAAATCCGAATATTTATAATAAACATACCATCAATGTACGGATTTTATCAAGTCTTTTAGCCAAGTAGACGAACCGCATACACATCACTACAAAATCCTTTTAAGCCATTGTAGACCCGATTTAAACGAGACTCTTTTTGGACAAGCCCAAAAACAGTTGGTCCACTTCCACTCATTAAGACACCATCAGCCCCAAATTTAAGCATTTGCTCTTTGATCTTTTTCACCTCAGGGTATAAATCAAGGGTCACACTTTCTAATGTATTATGGAGCCCTGCACAGATGCTTTGAAAGTCTTGATTTTCTATCGCTCGTATCATTTCTGATGTATTAGGATGTAAGATCTCATCCACATTTAAACGGTTGTATATGTCGGCTGTAGATACACCGATAGGCGGTTTAGCTAAGATTACCCAACACGGTGGCGGAGAAGCAATTTTTTCAATTTTCTCTCCTCTTCCTGTCGCTAAAGCCGTCCCCCCATAAATACAGAAAGGAATATCAGAACCAATTTTTGCTCCTAGCTCTGCAAGTTCATCTAAACTAAGACCTAGAGACCATAGTTGGTTAAGACCTTTTAGAGTAGCCGCCGCATCACTACTCCCACCTGCTAATCCAGCAGATACAGGAATCCTTTTCGTAATATAGATCGAAACACCACGAGTAATGTTACAGTGCTTTCTTAATATATCAGCTGCTTGATAGGCCAAGTTACGATGATCATTCGGAACAAAACCTTCAGATACATCAATAACAATCTTTCCATCCTCTCGATCAGCTAAATCAAGGCGATCAGCTAAATCAACCGTTGTCATAATCATCTCTACTTCATGATAACCATCTGAACGTTTTTTCAATGTATCAAGCGTCAAATTAATTTTCGCTGGGGCTTTAATCGAATACTTCAATATCGTCACCTTCTATAGTTTCCATTTGCTTACGTTATTTTATCACTTGTTTCATCAACATACCACCTTCAATGCAAACAAGCCATAAAGAACTTCCCCACCCAAAACTCATGTGCTCATTAGACAAAAAATTCTCCCTCTTAATGAAATGTTTGCTAAAGGGAGATTCATTCTAGTCTTTTTAATTTATAGATACATAGATTTAAGCTCACTCTTCCACCGTTTCTTCTTTTGCCTTCTCTAACATCTCATTAATCGATTCAATATATTCTTGTAAACTCATTATTAACACTCCTTATGGTTGATTGGTAGTATTATTATTCCACCTACAAGAAAGTTTAAACCTTCCACCACTAAATAATAGAATTATCTGATAATTATAAACTTAACTTTCTCAGCGTATGATTGACCCTTAACCGTTGATAGAGATTGACTTTACATGAACGGTTCAATCGTTGACAATCTGAACACATCTCTTCGTAGGCTGTTGAAGGAAACTGTGCACTAAAATTAAGAGCTTCGGCCGTCGCTACCAAAACCATACTCCGCGTCCTGCGGGAACCTGGCGAGCCTCCTCGGCAAGCCTTGCGGGGTCTCGCTCCACGGTTTATTCCCGCGGGAGTCTCCGTATGGTTTTGTCCGCTAAGTGTCGTGGAGAGGCTTGATGATATGGCCATTCTCAATCAGCTATTTCTAACGCAGAAGGACCTTCTTCTTCACTTTGTTGGTTATGGAACTAAATAGGGAGTTGCCACCCATCTTTTTCCTAAGTCTGCAGTCATGAAAAGACATGATTCAAATCGAAACCAGCTCGACCATCTAGCTAACCTACAGAGCATCAACACGGATTTGTTTACAACTGCAACGGAATGAGTCATGGAAGGAGAAAACCGAACCTAGATTCGATTCTATTATCAAGCGGACAAACAGACACGGAGACTCCCACAGGAATAAACCGTCCAATGAGACCCCGCAAGCGTGCTGAGGAGGCTCATGAGGTTCTCGGCAAGGACGCGGAGTGTCTGTTTGGGAGCGACAGCCGAAGAAGAGCATTGTCTATTTTTTCTTACTGCACAGTTTATCCGTTTTGTGTGATAGTACGTTCTCGCTTTTCAAACGTGTTAAGGGCATTTATTTAAGAGCTTCTCTTTCGCTCTGCCAACTAGTTGAACGGTTTTTCTCGATGCGAAAGTTGAGTTATAAACCTAGCGCCGATGATATTTCTGTTTTTATTCAAAAAGAAAACCTATCCCAAAAGGAAAACCTTTTGAGATAGATTCTTGTCGTTGACCTATATTATTTTGACTGTCGTTGGTTCGCTAACTGCGCTTCAGCAATTTCTATGGCACGTTTGACCATATTCCCTGCATCTCTTGCTCGTATACCGCCCCAACCTTCCTTTTGTACGGTATCATAGAAACCAAGCTCTTTCGCCAATTCCTCTTTAAATGGTTCAGACATGACTCCTCTTCTTCTACTCAAGGAAAACAACCCCTTTTTAAATAAGGTACAACGACACCATTAGTATGTCTTTAACTAAAAAAAATAAACTTCCTGTTCTTACTAAATACAGGAAGTTGTGTGATGCACTTATGCTCTTATAGTCCCATTTTCGCCTTCTTCACAAAACATTAATTCTACAGATTCTGTTAAAACGTCTGCATAACTATAAGAAACGCGTTCAAACGCATTTTGCTGTTCATCTAGTTTGACGATGAACACTGAAGGATATGTTTCCTCAAGAAGACCAGACCGTTCCATCGTTTTACGGCGACCACCGTTCGCCTTAATTGTAATTCGTTTTCCAACATTTGCATCTAAAGCTCGCTTGATGTCTACTAACGTTTTTCCCATTTGTACACCCCACCTCACTCAAATACTATTTTACACCATCCTACAAAAAAAGTCAAATAAATTTTAAATTATATCAATTGGACAAGAATCTTGTCAATAACTTTCGTCCGAAAGACCCCTAAAAATTTATTTTGCTTCTATTATTTCTATATTTTGGTCTAAATCATGAAAAATATGTATGAATACGCATCCATTTATTAGAAAACGCTTCATTTGCGTAAATAATGTCACTTCACCTTATTTTATCTTCGTATTTCTCTTTTTTTATGTAATTACCCTAATAATGGAAGTGAATATAAGAGGTGGCGTTCGTCAACTTTTTGACTTTCTTCCTAACAAAAAAACTGTCACATCGGTCCGAAAAATCGACCCTCTGGGACAGTTTTTATTATTTATCTTTTTCGCTTTTAATATATGGAAGACCAATACGCATGACTCCACGAGTTTCAATTCCACCGAGTCCTTTATCTCCTGTAATTGTGTTGCGAATGACATCCCACAACCCTACATGTTCCATAAATGACGTCAAACTCACTTTAGCGACGATATAAACAGGGTCTAAGGCGTGAATATTAATTCTTTCTGGAGAGCTTGCAAAATTTGCTCCTGCCTTTATCAGTGTTTCAAAATGAGACTGACAAGCTCCAGCAAAAATAACAAGCTGGTCCCGATGCGGACAGAACCGCCGAGCAATCCTCACACATTCTGCAAAATACTTTGTATGGCGATAGGCTCGAACTTCTTCTTCCTCTCCTTTTGATTTAACATAAGCATCATGCCCCGTAATAACAAGGATATCTGGTTGCACCATTTCAAGCAAAGACTCCAATTGCTCAGGCATTTCTTTTTCTTGAATATGGACTCCATAAACCGGTATGCCTAGCTTCTGATATAACTCCGTGCATTTTCTTAAATAAAAACTATCGCCATCAATATGCAAAACACGACCTCTTAGCTCAAAATAAGATGGTTCAGTAGTATAATGATCCGTTCCCTCATATTCACTCCGTTGCTTCATCAACTTAGCATCTTGCCGAAACAAACGATATGATTTTTCCTCTACTTCTTTCACTTGCTCTCTTTTTTTTATACGTTCCTCGGCAGAGACAAGCTTTAAATCCCCCAGAGGAGCATCCGCTAGCAAGCGCATATCTTCTCCGGCCAACTCAGCCTGACTATCTACAATTTTTATAACACGAAAAAACACATCACATTTATAGGAATGACGAGCCACAATATCGCCTACTTTAATTTTCATCGATACGCCTCCCTCTCCCATAGGCTATGACAGAAACAAGAAAACTGTGAATTGAAAAGAAGAGTGGAAGGAAGCGGTCAGGAACGAGGAAAAATTAGAACAGCCTTGGAAGTCGCTCTTTGACTTCCCAAGGATGGACGATTTTTCCTGAGTTCCTGCTGACTGCAGCTCGACAAAGAAAAGCGGTTTCCTACGAGTCCATTCGTAGAAACCGCTTCATGATTAAAAATCCCTAACTGCACTTAACCTAATTGCTCTAACAAAGCATCACTTAACACGGCGAATTCCTCCATCGATAACGTTTCGCCCCGACGCCTCCCATCAATTCCTGCTTGTTCTAACGCCTTTTCCACCTCTGGCTTTTGTTCCTTTGAAGCTAAATTATGAATGAGGTTGTTTAATAACGTTTTACGACGATTGGCAAAACTCGAATGGAAGACTTTAAAAAAGAACTCTTCATCCTGAACCTGAACAGGTGGTTCTTCACGAATTGTCAGACGTAAAACAGCTGAATCCACTTTTGGTTTTGGAACAAAAACAGAGGCAGGTACGGTCATCATTTTTTCAGCCTTCGCATAAAATTGAGCGGCTATTGATAAGGAACCATATTCCTTTGTTCCCGGCTTTGCTGAAATGCGCTCCGCAACCTCTGCCTGTATCATGACGACAATCCCGCGGATAGGAAGCTTCTCTTCTAACAATTTCATTAAAATTGGCGTCGTCACATAATACGGTAAATTGGCAACGACCATTAGATCCTGACCTTGCTCAAACTTCTCTTCAATCGTCTCTTTTAAATCGGCCTTCAATACATCTGAATGAATAATTTCAGCGTGCGGATACGGAGCCAATGTCTCTTTTAGTACTGGCAACAAACGCTGGTCAATTTCAAAAGATACGACTTTTTTCGCTTTCTTGGCCACTTGTTCTGTTAAAGCCCCGATACCAGGCCCAACCTCAATCACACCTGAATCCGGTGTTAACTCAGCCGCTGCCACGATATTATGTAAAATATTCGTATCAATTAAGAAGTTTTGACCTAAACTTTTTTTAAAATGAAACCCGTATTTTTCTAATATTTCTCGCGTCCTTGCTGGTGTTGCAATGTCTTTCATCAATTTTCCTCCTCTAAATAAACATCCTTAAGAGCTTTGGCGAACTCTTCGGAACTAATATGAAACGTACGTAATCTGTTATAAAGTTGCTTTCCATTCGCATAACCAATACCGAGCCGTTCTCCTAATCGTTCACGTCTACTTTTAGCTTTCGCCCCTGCTATTAAACCTGCTTGGAATAGATCTTGTTTTGATATTTGTTCAGATGGCTCTTCATACTCTTCCCTTACCATTTCAAGCGCTAAGCGAATTGCTTCAGGTGTCGCATTTTCAACGCCTAAATTATTTCCTTTTTTTGAAAGAGCATCTTTTTTAGGGAGAAACGCATGTTTACATCCACTTACTCTCGCACTAATAATTTTTCGTATCCGCTCCCCTGGATAATCAGGGTCTGTAAAAATAATCACCCCTCTACGCTCCTGGGCGAGCTCAATCTGGATGAGAACTGACTCATTAACAGCCGAACCATTTGTTTCAATCGTATCAGCATCGACCGCTCTTTTAATCGCCACCGTATCATCTCGACCTTCGACAACGATCACTTCTTTGATTTTCATCTCTTTGCTCCTTATATTTTAAACCGAATTGACCTTCTCTAACAGAAAGCCAGCAGATTGTACTTGATTAATCAATAAAATAGTTTCTTTAGTTTATCACTTTTTATGAAAAGTTCCTACTAGCGGCATCAATACAATATTACTTCACTAGACTTTCTCTGTTTGGCGGCGTTTCTCTCCTCTTTTTACACATCAACCCCGGCCAAAGTAATAACCGCCAAAAGAACAAAAAGAAAAGCACAGAGCCGCTGCCCTGCACTTTACAATTTAAGCTTAATCTAGAATGGTTATCTTCACTTGTTTGCGGCCCCAACGTTGGGCTTCTGCCTTTGTTGGAACGTGAACATCAATTTTATTTCCGCTAATAGAGCCACCTGTATCACCAGCAATCGCCACACCATAGCCTTCCACTTCAACACGGCTGCCTAATGGGATAATACTCGGATCAACGGCAATGACTTTCATATTAGGATTATTTTTTAAATTAATGCCTGTGGCTGTGACACCACTACAACCGTTACAGCCAGCTGTATACGCCGTAGCCGTTACCGTAAATGTCTTATTATCAGATGCTGAACTACTTGATTGGTTGGACTCACTCTTATTACTACTTGATTGGTTAGAAGATGATGGCGTGGAACTTCTTGCAACTTGGACAGGTTCTGGTTTCGTTCCAACCGCAATCACACGATCAGCACTTTCCTTCACTATCTCTTCTTTTACAAGCTCTCGGGAAACTTCTTCACCGTCTTCAAACACGACTTCATAGTGTTTTTCAACTTTTCCCTCTTCGCCTTCATCCACGACTTTCTCTTTTCCACTTTCAAGCGTATTGTCTTTTTTAGTCACTGTACCAAAAGAGACCGTTTCTTCCACTACATCGGTGACTTTTTCTACCCGCACAACTTTAACTTGTGCTTCTTGCTCTAGCTTTTCCTCGAGTGCTGGTTCCACACGATCAAGTTTACCTAAAGACACATCTTCTTTTTCTAAAAAGTCAGCGACAGTCGTCGAAGTTGTCCAAAACTCTTGCTCTTCCCCATCACTCGTTAACACAACTTGAAAGGCCGAATCAAATTGAATCTCCAAATTTTCAGTTATGATTGTTGCAAGAGCTGGTTCTATCACGTCATGTTCCTTATATGCTATATCTAAATCTTCAAGAAGTTGTTCGATTGTATCTCTGGTCGTCCACACTGTCTCTTCTTGCCCGTCAATCGTTACAAACACTTCCTTCGCCTTCTTCCAAACGACTTCCATGTTCCCAGTAATTTCGGTATCAAGTGCTGGTTCTATAAGATCATGCTCTTGGACATTCCAGTTTTGCTCCATCATGAAATCAGCAAGTGTGCTAGCGTGTGTATCATATCTCTCTACTTCGCCATCAATGCTAATTTCAACCGTGGCCTTTGTCACCTCGTATACAGCGTAAATAATTACGCCAACGAAGAGAATGAGACTAATGACGGAGATGAATAATCCCTTTCCAGTAAGCTTACCTGGTAGAAGATTACGTATGTTTGCTACCATGTCATAAACTCCTCTCTCTCAACGTCCGAATTATAAACACTGACCTCCTCTTTTGTCAACTTTATATTTTTGTATCTCTCCCGCATGTTGTTCATTATCCACGAAATTTCGAACGAGGGAAATAAAAAAATATCGACACGTCCACTGTATGTATAACGTCCAAATTGTAGAACAAAAACGAATTTAGCAAAAAGAGGACAAGCATATACAAAAAGCGACAAAAACCCTTTTAAACTAATACATCACACACCTTTAAAATCCTACATGATTTGTCAAATTGTAATGAAGATGTAATCTATATTACAACAAAAATCGAAGAAAAAAATGGACCCCAACTTGGTCCATTTACTCGTTTATTTAATCTTAAATAATTTTTTTGCATTTTCTCTCGTTTGCAATGCAATTTCTTCCAGACTCATCTCACGCAATTCAGCAATTTCTTTGGCAACTAATTCCACATAAGCTGGTTCATTTCTTTTCCCACGAAATGGATGGGGAGCAAGATAAGGACAGTCTGTTTCAATTAACAAACGCTCAAGTGGAACTTCTTTGGCAATTAACTTTGGACGCTTCGCATTTTTAAACGTTACAGGTCCTCCTAAAGAAATATAGAAGTTCATATCTAAGCATTGGGTTGCTATTTCTACACTTCCACCAAAGCAATGCATAATTCCACCGACTTCTTCTGCCTTTTCTTCTCTCAAAATATCGACAACATCTTGATCGGCATCACGATTATGGATGATGATCGGTAGTTGAACCTTTTTAGCTAGTGCAATTTGTTGACGAAAGACTTGTTTTTGAATCTCCTTTGGCGACTTGTCCCAATGATAATCTAACCCCATCTCTCCTAGGGCGACTACTTTCGGATGAGCAGCAAGTTCTTCCAACCATTTTAAGTGATCCTCTGTCATATCAATCGCATCAACCGGGTGCCAACCAACTGCCGCATAGAGTTGCTCATATTTCTCTATTAACTTAAGAGCTCGATTAATGGTCTTCTCATCAAAACCGACGACAACCATCTCTTTCACACCGGCCTCTTCTGCCCTCTGAATAACCTCCTCTAGATCATCATCAAATTGATCAGCATTCAGATGAACATGTGTATCAAAAAGCATTTATACCACTCCTTTAACAAACTATCACTCCATAAAATTATTCTAAAATAACAATAGAGAGAAGAACAATCTTCTCTCTATATAACAATTAGGTTACAATTACTTTACTTTTGCCCCATTTGGTAATGATCCATCCACTGTAGCAAGTTGGAGTTTCTTTCCTTTAGACCCGGCTAAAATCATCCCTTGTGAGAGTTCACCACGTAATTTCACTGGTTTTAAATTTGTTACACAAATGACTTTTTTACCAACTAGCTCTTCTGGTTTATAATATTTTGCAATACCAGAAACAACCTGTCTTTGTTCAAACCCAACATCAAGCTGAATTTTTAATAAACGGTCTGCTCCTTCGACTTGTTCCGCTTTTAATACTTCAGCGACATGAAGTTCTACCTTTGTAAAATCATCAATCGTAATTTCATTGTCTTTTACAACCGGCTCAATCTTTTCTTCCTTCTGTCCATCTTCAGATAACAACACGCCACCCATCTGGGAAACAATATGACTAACTTCTTCTTTTACATCTAAACGAGGGAAAATTGGGTTCCCTTTTTCTACCTTTGTACCGGCTTTTAATTGACCAAACTGAGATAAAGACTCCCATGATGTTTGCTCTTCCGTAATCCCGAGCTGAGCCCAAATTTTCGCAGGGGTTTCCGTCAAGAACGGCTGAATTAAAATCGAGATGTAACGAAGCGACTCGGCTAAATGATTCATTACAGAACCAAGCTCTTCTTTTTTCGATTCATCCCTTGCAAGTAGCCATGGTTGAGTTTCATCAATATATTTATTCGTCCGACTCACCATTTGCCAGATCGCCGTTAAAGCAACCGAAAATTCCATTTCTTCCATCGAATCTTCCACTTTTTTCACGGTAGCGTCGACAAGGTCAAGGAGAGGGGCATCAAATGGAGTCGCATCTTTAACATACGCTGGAATTTCTCCATCAAAATATTTGTCAATCATCGCGACCGTACGATTTAAAAGGTTACCTAAATCGTTCGCTAAATCGAAATTAACACGGTCCACAAATCCTTCTGGTGTAAACGTACCATCTGAACCAAATGGAACTTCTCTTAGTAAATAATAGCGAAGAGCATCAAGACCGTAACGATCGATTAATGGAACCGGATCGACCACATTTCCTTTCGATTTAGACATCTTTCCATCTTTCATTAATAACCACCCATGACCAAATACTTTTTTCGGTAATGGTAGATCAAGAGCCATTAACATAATCGGCCAATAAATCGTATGGAAACGGACAATTTCTTTTCCAACTAAATGAACGTCTGCTGGCCAATATTTTTGATACAAGCTATCGTTTTCTTTGCCATAGTCTAAGGCCGTAATATAGTTACAAAGGGCATCAATCCAAACGTAAATCACATGTTTTGGATTGCTCGGCACTTGAACTCCCCAAGAATAGGACGTTCTCGATACAGCTAAATCTTCTAAACCTGGTTTAATAAAGTTGTTAATCATTTCTTTTTTACGAGATTCAGGCTGAATGAAGGTTGGATTGTCTTCATAGTACTTCAGAAGACGATCGGCGTATTTACTCATTTTGAAGAAATAAGATTCCTCCCGCACCTTCTCAACTGGGTGACCACTATCAGGACTTTTTCCACCAATAATCTGTCCATTCTCATCTTTGACTGGGTCCACTAGTTGCAGTTCTGTATAGAACGTTTCATCTGGAACTGAATACCAGCCTTCATACTCATCTAAATAAATATCTCCTTGCTCAAGGAAACGCTCGAAAATTTGGGCAACGATTTCCTTATGACGCACTTCGGTTGTTCGAATAAAATCATCATAAGAGATATCAAGTTTTTTCCATAATTGCTGGATGCCAGCGACAATCTCATCGACAAATTCTTTTGGCGTTTGCCCTTTCGCTTCGGCTTTTTGTTCAATTTTTTGGCCATGCTCATCGGTTCCTGTTAAATAACGAACATCATAACCACGAATACGCTTATATCTTGCCATCGCATCACCTGCAACCGTTGTATACGCGTGACCGATATGGAGCTTATCACTCGGGTAGTAGATTGGGGTTGTAATATAAAAACTTTTCTTTTCTGCTGTCAAAATAGACGCCTCCTCGTAATTTCACTTTAAAAAACAATACAAAAAGCCCTCATCCAACATGGGACGAGAGCGTTTCTCACGTGGTACCACCCAATTTCCCCTTTTCAAAAATCAAAAGGGCTCAATAAGTCATTTGACAATCTGTTAACGCCAGCTACGTCACACCCTTATGCCTTTTATGAGACACTCGAATGTAAGTTCCTCCCGAGACCATCTTCTAACGCTGATTTATACCGGTTTTCAGCTCCCCCGGCTCTCTGCACGCAATAACTGCTTATAAATCTAGGCATTGTACTCATCTCTTCATCGGAATCCTATATAAATCCATCTTTCCATAATTGTACCCAAAATATACCTAACAATCAATCAGGGAATACTGAATAATCAATGATAAGATTCAACCAATTTTCATTCATAAGAGATTGGTAATGTAATTTTTACTTTCTCTCCATTACGGTGCGTATTATCCAGGATTGGTAATGTAATTTTTACTTTCTCTCTTTTTCGGTGCGTATTATCCTCAATTGGTAATGTAATCTTCCCTTGCTCCCTTTTTCGGTGCGTATTATCCAGGATTGGTAATGTAATTTTTACTTTCTCTCCATTACGGTGCGTATTATCCTCAATTGGTAATGTAAATTTCCCTTGCTCTCTTTTTCGGTGCGTATTATCCGCAATTGGTAATGTAATTTTTACTTTCTCTCCATTACGGTGCGTATTATCCAGGATTGGTAATGTAATTTTTACTTTCTCTCTTTTTCGGTGCGTATTATCCGCAATTGGTAACGTAATCTTCCCTTTCTCTCCATTACGGTGCGTATTATCCTCAATTGGTAATGTAATCTTCTCTTTCCCCCTTTTACGGTGCGTATTAACCGTGATTGGTCATACTCACCTGCTCTTAAATGGGTTTTTGACAAGAAAAAATAAGCATTTGCTCCAATGTTTTTCAAAAGGCAAATGCTTATCCAGTTCAGTTCATCTAAAAACCTCTTTAATAAAAACGGTCAAGGGCGATCATAAATATGAGCAAATGGTGTTTTGTTTTCCTTTAAATGCCCTTCTACACTTAAACTTTTGAGCTTGTTTTTCCATTCCTTCACGTCCCATGATTTGGATGTTTTTTGATTAAGCTCAGATAGCTGATTCATAAGTTGAATTTCAGTTAATGGAAGAAAGTCATCTAATGCTTCCATTAAACTCTCCGTATCCGTTTCTTTCATTTCATTTAACTCATCAAAGGGGTTCAAAGTATGTGGACTTGAAGAATGGGCAAGGCGTATCCGAACCGCCATCGTCCGCCCAATAATAGCTGAAGATACAAAAACATCACCAGAGCGTAAGTACGGGAGTCGTTTACCTTCCTCAGCCGTTAAATCGGTTTCTTCCTTGATTGTCTGAATATCGGTCCCACGAACCGTTCGAAAGACAAACTTAGAATTAAGCTGTGCCGTAATCGTTTCATCTAATAGAGTCGGTCTTTGTGTCGCAAAAATCAAAAATACCCCATATTTCCGCCCTTCTTGAGCAATTTCTTTTAATACAGACTTAGCAGGCGACTCATAGCCTTTAGGGGCAAAATTATGAGCCTCATCTGTTACAATTACAAACGGTGGGAAAAACTCACCTTGCTGTTGCTGTAACCTTGCATCTTTATATGTGCGACGCTTCCCGTACAAGGACCCAATTACATAACTTGAAAAAACTTGCAAGAGCCAGACTGCTCCTTGTACAACAACCAATTGCCCGGCATGGATTCCTTGCTCAATCGCTCGAATATTATGTTGGAAAAGCCCGGCCTGATATAGGCGATTCATTCGCCATTGAATCCCCTTCACAGAAGAGAGCGGCAAACTACCATATTGGTCTAAGAGCTTTTTAAATGTATTATATCGTTGGAGTTCATCTCTTGTCATTCCACCATCATTTAAGATCGACTCAAGTTTCTGTTTGCCAAGCTCAATTGCCTCTGCTAGATTGGCGGTACGATCACTAAAAGATTGATAACTATCTTTACGTTTATGCACAGACTGAATGACATTAATCATTGATTCTGTTAATGCTCCTGATGCAGCAAGCAAACGCTCCACATCACGTGTTGACAACGCTGAGAAATCGACCCCGACATCACGACCAATTTGCACAACCATATAACGTTGCTTATAGTTTGGCACAGTTCCAACCCCATCTGTTTGAACGGAAAAATCCATTTCAAAATGTGGGTCAAACACAAGCGTTGGAATTTGTAATTTCATAAGTTCCTCTAACATGACACGTAATCCAAAAGACTTCCCTGAACCCGATCCACCAAATACACCAATATGTGGATATTGTTGCATCGCTCGAATATCAAATATAAATGGAATCCCTTGTTGCTGCCTTTTTATATCATTTTCTTGGATCGACACAAGCCCTTGTAAATCCTCTGGTAGCGTCTCAGCAACATAATCAGTTGACTTCACTTCGCCTAAAACCATGCCTTTTTTAGCTGTTGTTGTCACTAGTAATGATTCAATCTCATAAAACTCAGGGTGTCTCACATGAGCCCCTGTTTGTAATGGCTGAATCGCCTCTTCAAACAAACGAACCTTAGCCAAATGAATATCATCGGCACCGATATCATAACCAATATGCTCAAGCGTTTTTAATACTTGATCATCTACTAATCCTTTATCAAACCCCATGGGAATGTAACGATTATAGGAAAATGTTTCGACAACCTCTCCTTTTGGTTGATTGAGATGGTCATCTTCAATGACAACCATTTCATTCATTCGAAACTTATGTTCTTTTGAAGCGACATACACTTCATGCTGGGTTGTAACACCAACAACTTGCATCCTTTCATCCCCCTTTAATATGGTCTTCCTTCTCTTTTTTTACTTAAAAATCGCTGTTTCAATTCTGGGTCAATATATTGTTCAACTAAGGCCTCGACTAGTTTATCGGTTACCCGCACTTCTCGGTCAATATGATCAAGCCAAAAAGGAATCCCTCTCCCATTTTTAGGAGTTAAGGTCGCTAATAGACGCGACATTTCCCATTTGTGCTCCGCTTGTTCATCCAACATATCAAACCCCGTTATTTGAGGGTCTGCCCCTAACCTCATCCAAACGGATTGCAAACCGGCTTTATGTTGGATTTCTTCTATATAAATAGCTTCTCCCTGATGAAGAACCCCAAAAAGCAAATCGCGATCATATGTATAACCACTTTGCTTCAACGATTGAAACGCTTCAAGGCGAACTAAATTGCTAGTCGTAATCTCTTCTGAGACGCCAACGAGGAAGACACGCTCAGCTAATGCCTTCTCTTTTAGTTTTTCCCACTCTAACGGAGCATCAATCCGGTAATGATAAAGAGCTCCATCCATCATTAATACTTTCAAATTCTGTTCCTCTATTAATTGATAGGCAGCAGTCAGTTCTTGTTTAGCTAGTAGATGCGAGCGTTTCTTTTTCGAATCTTCTCTTTCCTCCTCTTCCGTCCTTTCATCATCTAATAAGGGAAAATAAACATCCGAAACAAAACATTCATAACCAGTCGTCGTTTTAGCGAGTGCTTGGAAAAAATAAATAAGATGTGGTGGCTCACCTTTCGTTTGATTAACCGATCCATCTACAGCACCTAACAATCCACCGCCTAGCCAAATACTTAAAGATTCGTTGTCGAATGTTGGTATTTGTCGAATATCAACATCTGATTCACTCATTTTTTGTCGAATACTATATTTATCTATATTAGTAGACTTATATTTTTGTCGAAATGATAGGTTCACTTTCTTTATCTTATCTAAAAAGTCTTGGTTAATTTTTAACAATTTTACCCAACCCCTCACTATGAAAATACTTATATATAAAGGTTTTTTTACGCTCACTTATGAAATTTCTATAAAAAATATACGGAATTCAAGAAATATTAATTGACTTGTTTTGGAAACGTTGGTATTCTTAGTTCAGATAGAAAAATGTCGAATAATGACACAATAAAAATAAATTTTAATAGTCTGAGAGGAGACGATTTGAATGAAATCTACAGGTATCGTTCGTAAAGTTGATGAATTAGGACGTGTAGTTATTCCAATTGAACTACGTCGTACACTTGATATTGCTGAAAAAGACGCTTTAGAAATTTATGTTGATAATGATCGTATTATCCTTAAAAAGTACAAGCCAAACATGACTTGCCAAATTACTGGTGAAGTATCTGATGATAACCTATCTATCGGTGGCGGAAAGATTATTTTAAGCCCAGAAGGTGCAAAAGAAATCTTAAAAAGCCTTGAAGATTACGTTGCCAAAACAGAAGCTTAATTTATTATGATGACCCAAAGACTCGATTTTTTAAATCAGAGTCTTTTTTCTTTTTAGATAGGTAAAGCTCTAAAAAACAGCTAGTAGAGGTGTTATTCACATAGCCTCTACTCCTTTCGTTTTACCTATTTATTGATGATATTGTTGATAAATCTCTCTTTTAGGTTCATCACGTTCTTCGGCCACTTGTTTTATCGCTTGTTTTGAAGTCATCCCTAAAGAAATATAATGGTCAACATGTTGAACCGCTGAAAGTGCCTCCCACCATTTATGTTCCTGTTCGGCTTCTTCATTTGCTCCTTCCACAACAAGGCAAAATTCTCCTTTTACGACTCCTTGCTCGACCCATTGTAGGGCTTCCTCTAACGTCCCTCTTTGATACTCTTCAAACCGTTTTGTTAATTCTCGACAAATAGACAAGCGGCGATTTCCCAAGTGATCATACAAAGCAAGGAGAGTTTCTTTTAACCGGTGTGGAGCTTCATAAAAAAGCAAAGTCGCCTTATGATATTGAATTTCTTCTAATACTTCCTGCCTTCGTTTCTTATGTCTTGGTAAAAAGCCAATAAACTGAAATTGTTCGGTCGGTAAACCAGAGGCAATTAAACTTGTTAAAGCAGCATTTGCCCCTGGTAAAGAGATGACTGGAATATTTGTTTCCCTTAATATGAGTTGCACTAAATCATAACCTGGATCAGATATGGCGGGCATCCCAGCATCGCTAACTAAAGCTACCGTTTCTCCTAATTGCAATCTTTTCAAAAGCTGTTCTCCTGCTTTAGCTTTATTATGTTCATGATAACTAAATAAACTTGTTTCAATTTCAAAATGATTACATAATTTTTTCGTTTGGCGAGTATCTTCACAAGCAATAATATTAGCTTCCTTCAATATACGAATCGCCCGGAACGTCATATCTTCCAAATTCCCAATCGGTGTCGGAACAAGATAAAGCATCCCTATTTTCCCTTCCTCTTTAAAGCTCGTCTGTTCTTTCATAGAAATCACCCTTTTCCCTATAAATCAATCGTTCTTTTTCTTTTCTTGGTAATCGTTTGAATGCATATTCTGCTTTTAATGCTTCTGATTTTGTTTCGTACTCTGTTACATGAATCACTTTAAAAGGACCTCTTCCTCTCGTATACTTGGCCCCTTTCCCTTCTTCATGTCTCTTTAATCGCTTCTCAAAATGATTTGTATATCCTGTGTACCAGCTACCATCCGCACATTCTAACACATATACAACATGAGATGTCATTGTTCGATATACACCTCTTTAAAAGCGTCAGAGTATTCACCTGACTGATTTAAAATCGTAAGCGGGTAAAGCGTTTCCAATCCTGGCTGACCTTCCTTAATCGCTTCAATTAAGACCATATTCGCTGGTTTTCCTTCTTTCGGATAAATCAGCTGCATTCTTTTTGGTTCAAGTCGATACGCTCTCATTTTTTCCAAAATATCCGCTAACCGCTCTGGTCGGTGAACAATTGCCACCTTCCCTTTGTACTTGACTTGCTCACTACATACTCGAATCACGTCATCAAGTGTACAAGCAATTTCATGTCTTGCTAAGGCATGGTGCTCATTTAAATTCTTTTCTAATGCTTGTCCCGCCTCAAAATAAGGAGGATTACACGTCACCACATCGTATTTCTTCTTTTGAATAGAAGCTGGTAAATGATTTAAATCAGCTTGGACAAATTGGACTTGTTCCTCTCTTTCGTTCAACTGTCGATTTCGGAGAGCGTAATCGATCAATCGTTCTTGGAGCTCAACCCCAACAATCGTTGCCTTCGTTCGCGTTGTTAGCAAAAGAGCAATGACCCCATTCCCTGTACAAAGATCGAGAATAGCTCCCTTCTGAATAGGAACTCGTACAAACTTTCCTAAAAGAATCGCATCGATTGAAAAGGAAAAGACAGAAGGACTTTGAATGATTTTTAAGTCCGTCCCACTAATATAATCAAGTCGTTCATCCTTTGTTATTTTTTCCATCTTACTTTTTCCTCACTTTTTACTATCTTTGTCATCGTCTATTCTTTTCATAATAGACATGTAGCTATTACTTCTTATACCCCATAAATAATTGAACTATATATTTAGTTTAATCTCATAATAAAAACATTCCTATTTCATTATAATTTAACTATCTTAAAGTGGAAAAAAGTCCTCCTTATAATTGGAGGACCCTTTGAGGTAGACATAGATTTTATTTTTGATGTAAAAAGGACAGGCAAAACAAGCAATCATCACCATCAGAACGAATACTTCCATAATGAGTATTACAAATATGAAAGCCTTCCTGGTACAAACGAGCTAAGTTATCATAGCCTTCCCCAACAACGGTTTTCTTTTTCTCCTTTTTCGCCGCTGTTGTTCGTTCCATTTGAGAATCAAGTCTCTCTCTCAATTTTTCATTTTCCATCTTTAATGCTTGATTTTCTTCTAAAAGATGGGCTAGCTGTTTTTTCAATTCACCCATTTCACGATGAAGCTCCCCAATTCGCACCTCAATATTACTTACCTCAGTAAAAATTGCCTTTTTGTCCACGTCTTTTCCACCTCATTATTCTGCGGCTTCAGCTGCTGCCTTTCGGTTCACTAACTCATCCAAGGTAAACTCTAATATTCTCTCACCCTCAAATAGTTCTACTTGAACAATTTGCTCAAGAATATTTAAACCAATTACCTTCCCTATACCATCAGGGGTCGAGATCTTTTTACCGACATCAGGTAGCTCCTGTTTAGCCGTTTCATACATGTCATTCTCATATTTCAAGCAACACATAAGCCTTCCACATAAGCCCGATATTTTCGCAGGATTTAACGAGAGGTTTTGATCCTTTGCCATCTTAATCGAAACCGGTTCAAAATCACCTAAAAAGGAGGAGCAACATAACATACGACCACATGGACCAATTCCCCCAAGCATCTTCGCTTCGTCTCGAACCCCAATTTGTCTTAATTCGATTCTCGTCCGGAAAATCGCCGCCAAATCTTTGACAAGCTCACGGAAATCAATTCTTCCATCCGCTGTAAAATAAAATAAAACTTTATTTCGATCAAATGTATATTCAACATCTACTAACTTCATATCTAGATCATGCTCTTGTATCTTTTCCGTACAGACATCTAAAGCATTACGTGCAGCTTCACGATTCTCTTGAACCGTTAACTTATCCTTAGCTGTTGCAATTCGTATAACTTGCTTTAACGGCAAAACAACATCTTCTGCACCTACTGTTTTTACCCCAATAACTACACGGCCGTACTCGATACCACGGGCCGTTTCAACAATAACTGCTTCCCCTTTTTCCAGTTCGAATTCCCCAGGGGAAAAATAATAGATTTTGCCTGCTTTTTTAAAACGGACACCTACAACCTGATGCAAACCGTTATCCCTCCTGTATGTCAAGCAACAGCTTCTCCATCAAAAGCTGTGAATTAACATTAGCATGTAAGTACTGCTTTGCCTCTATTACAGCCGCCATGCTTTTACTTAATTTCTCTTGCGAACTAGAGAGTGCTTGTTGTTGCAATAATTTAGTTTGGTCAACGAAGGTCTCCACTTCCTTGCCAACCTGTGTATATAAAAGGTCTCTCAACCATAAGAGTATCATATCCAGACCAAGTTCCTGTTCCTTTTTCTCTTTAAATAGCGGAACCCATTTCTCTTGAACAGTAAAAAACGCTTGATTAGGTCTATCATATAGCTCCTGCATTAATTGTATCACTACGGTCCTTGCTTGTGCAATCCAATCACCATTAGTTAATTCAATCGCTTCATCAAAACTTGTTGTCAGACTTCCCAATATATTGGAAATCCCCTCTGAGAAATTTTGTTCTCTTAACCTCGCAACAAATTCATCACGAGGTAAAGGTGAAAACGTCAGCTGCTGACTTCTTGATTGGATCGTCGGCAAAATCGCTTGCCCTTTTTCCGTTAAAAGTAAGGCAAGAGTCGGTGCCTCAGGTTCTTCAAGGAATTTAAGCAAACTATTAGCTGCACTTGAAGTCATTTTATCCGCATCCTGCACTAAATAGACCTTCTTTTTTGATTCCATCCCACGATAGGTAAATTCCTTTTGTAGATGCTCTACTTGTTGTTTTTTGATCGATAAACCATCTGGTTCAATCATATGAAGATCTGGATGATTTCCATGCTCAATTCTGGTGCAGTCCACACAAGATAAACAGGGCTCGGCTGCAGTAGCTTGTCTATTTTGGCAAAAGAAGCTCTTCGCTAACTGAAGAGCTACGGCCGACTTTCCCGTCCCTTTGCTTCCTTCCAATAAATATGCATGTGCAAGTCGGTCTTTCTCCAAACTACGCTTTAACATCTTAACGACTTTTGGTTGTGTTTTTTCTAAGTCCGCCCAAGTTCTCTTCATTTAATCACCCTTTAAAACTGTTCAAATTGCTCAACAGGGAGCACAAAAACTGTTGCTCCACCTACTTGCACCTCAACTGGGTATGGTACATATGAATCTGCATTTCCACCCATTGGAGAAATCGGGGCGACAAGCTGCTCTCTGCTCTTGCAGTTTTCTTTAATAATTTCCATTAGACCTTCAATCTTTTCGTCTTCTGTTCCAATTAAAAACGTTGTATTACCAGCTTTTAAAAATCCACCTGTACTTGCAAGTTTAGTCGCTCTAAAATCCGCTTCAATTAATGCATCTGACAAACGATTACTATCCTTATCTTGTACAACAGCCATCACAAGTTTCATCCTTATCCCATCTCCTTTAATGTTTTAAATTTATCATGCTCCCTAATCACATCAATCACTTGTTGATACACATGCTCTACTGTTTGCTCAGCATCAATTATCGCTATTCGTGAACGATACATTTCGTTTACTTTATCATATCCTTCTTTCACTTTTTTGTGAAAGTCTAATTTCTCTTTATCCAACCGATTGACTTCTCGATTTTTATCACGTGAAATTCTCTCTAACCCGACCTCAGGATCGACTTTAAAAAACAGCGTTAACTCTGGTAAATGTCCTTCTACCGCAAACTCATTAATCGAGAGTACTTCGTCGACACCAATTTCCCTTGCATAACCTTGATATGCTAAGCTACTATCAATAAACCGATCACATATGACTACTTTACCAGCTTCTAATGCAGGCAACACTTTTTCCACTAAATGCTGCCTTCTAGCAGCAGCATACAATAACGCCTCTGTCCGCTCATCCATTTCTGTATGAGTTACATCTAAAATAACTTCACGGATTTTTTCGGCAATCTTAATGCCACCGGGTTCTCTCGTTCTTACAACATCTAACCCTTCATCTTTTAAAAAATGCTCGATTTTATCAACAATTGTTGTTTTACCAGCACCTTCTCCTCCTTCGACTGTAATAAACCAGCCTTTTAACATCACACTTCCTCCAAATCTATCGTCAAAATACTACCTTTTTTAGCATCATAACCTTGAAATCTCGCTCCTGCTTTTGCTAATCGTTCCATTTGTTCTAATACGGACTGTTCAATTTTTTCCCCTCGATACAATAAAGGAACTCCCGGTGGGTAAGGGATGACCGTTTCTGCCGCCACTTTCCCTACCGCCTCATTCCATTTTGAGACCGTTGTTTCATAACGTTCTGTTTCTAATATCTGTAGAGTTGAAACCTTTTCTGTCCGTTGTTCGACTTTTATTTTACGTTTCTCAATGACAGGCTTAAACTTTAATTGCTCCCTTAATAGGGAAATACTTGTTATCGCTTGACTAGCTGGAGCAATAAACCCGCATACGAGCAATACGTGGTGCTCATCCGCTAACTCCGTTTCCAACTTATATTGTGAAAAGAGCCGCTGCAACTCAAAACCTGTTAAATTAGTCATTGATCTTATTGTAACCTTTAATGGATCGCTTTGTAAGCTTGAGTTCTCATATTGAACCACTTCCAATTGTGGAATACTATTTAATTCGGCTTTTAACCGCTCTACCCCTGCTAGAACAGTCTCAACATCTTCTTTTTTTAAAGATTGTAAAAAGGCTCTTGCCCCTTCTAAAGAAACGAGTAGAAGATAAGAAGGGCTACTTGATTGAAAAATAGCTAACGCTTGTTGAAGCTTCTTTATCTCCTCATTATTAACTGAATGAGAGACATGTAAATAGGCTGACATCGTCAATGCAGGTAACATTTTATGAGCGGATTGCACAACCATATCTGCCCCTAACATAACAGCAGAGGGCGGAAAAGGTTCTCCCAAAATAAAATGAGCCCCATGTGCTTCGTCAACTATGACTTTCAAATTAAACTCCTTCGCGATTTGAATAAGCGGCTTTAGCGATAAACTGATTCCATAGTAATTTGGATATGTAAAAATAATTCCCTTTGAGTCAGGAAACTTTTTCAATGCTGCCTTTAAAGTTGAGGGATCTATACCGACCGCTTGCCCTGTCACCTCATCATACTCGGGTTCAAGGAAAACAGGGATCACTTCTCTTACTTTGAGTGCATTTAGAACCGATTTATGACAATTGCGTTGAACAAACACATAATCCCCTTTTTGAAAGGAAGCGTAAATCATTGCTAAGTTTCCAACCGTTGAACCATTCACAAGGTAATATGACTTTTTTGTCCCATAGAAAGAAGCAAGCAGCTTTTCACTTTCTAAAATAGGGCCTTGTGGGTCATGTAAATCATCCAACCCTTCAATTTCGGTTAGATCATAACTCATCATCACCTGAAGATCTGACAGCTCTTTCGGAAATACCGCCCCATTTTTATGTCCAGGCACATGAAAGGAAACGGACTGTTTCTCACGATGCTTCTGAATCGTATCAATTAATGGCGTCCTCATATATTCACATCTTTTCCATACTCTCTTTTCTTCTATTATATATGAAACCCCCACCCCAAGCATCTACAAAGAAAAGTGGAGGGAGGCGTTTAGGAACGAGGAAAAATTAGAACAGCCGTGGAAGTCGCTTTTTGACTTCCTAAGGATGGGCGATTTTTCCCGAGTTCCTGCTGACCGCAACTAGACATAGAAAAGCGCAGAGCGTTTGCTTAGAAGTGTGAAAAAATACAGGGCACACAAGAAAAAACCATTTTCCGTTAAGAAAATGGTCTCTAATTTGACTCACTATGAGAATGAATTTTTTTCATTTGATGTAAGTAATGACTATAATCTAAATCACTCGTATTAGAGTTTATAATCTTTCGTTCACACGCCTCACATAAAAAAGAATCAATGACATGTATTCCTGCTTTTTGTGGCTTTTCGCAAATCATACAAACTTCACCAAGCCGCAATTGAATGACTCCGGTTTTTTTCATTAAAACACCCCCAGCATCATTGTCGGCAAATTTCTAAATTTTCATACATAAAATCCCTTTTTAATATTTTACTCTCACCCTTCTTTATCCCTTTTTCCCCTTTTAATTAACCTTATTCACAAAGTTGCAATTAAGTGCCTATCCCTTTAAAAAAGAAATAAGCTGTTTGACACAGACTATATATTCAAATTCTCTATATCCTACCGGTAATCCCTTTAGTATCTTTTTTCTATTCTAACTTTGGTTTATTGGACAAACCATAGCTGAATAGTTCCTCTTTGTCCCAAAAGCAAGCTTATAGGATAAGGTCACTTTTGAAGTTTTATTTCTTTGCCATAAACCATACAAAGTACGACTAATTAGGTTCTCTTACTCTGTAGACAAAAAAATACACCCTATTGGAATATGCTTTATCTGCTTGGCAACCTTACACCTGACTCCTGGTTGATTCATGAGGCTTTTCAATGAGATCTTTCATGAGGTCTTCTTTGAGAAGCCTAGCCTCCGCAGATGCTGTCCCTACTAGCCAGTCCTCTTCACCGTCGGACTATTCTTCTTATACATATAAAAGCATATCTCTATTGAATTTTGTTTTATCGCTTGGCAACGCCCTACTGTCTCTTAGGTTGTCTTCTTCAGGGAAGTGGGACACGTCGCTTTTTCCTCGATGTTTCTCACGATGCTGCACGAAGACAACCGATTCGTCTCACGCCCACCTCCTGGTTGATTCATGAGGCTTTTTCACGATGTGTTTCATGGGGTTCTCTTTTTGAAGCTTATCCTCCGCAGTTGCTGCCCCTGACGGGCCAGAGCTCTTCACCGCCTGAGCGTTC